>CBDTYI010000103.1:0-8692 GCA_965364565.1 uncultured Gammaproteobacteria bacterium
GTTTCCAGCGCGCCACTTCCTGCTCCAGACGCTGTTCATAGGCGAGCCGATTGGGAATCCCTGTGAGTGCGTCGGTCATCGCCTGGTTGCGCTCCTCGCTGACGCGTGAGCGCAGGGTCTCGGCTTCGCTCTCCATCGCGTTCAGACGCGCACTCATTGCGGCAATCTGCTGGCCGGCCCGCTCGTGCCTGCGCTGCTCCTCTTCACGGTGTCGGTCCAGGTGCGCAATCACGGTATCGATATGCGTCTGCAGCGCATGTTTCAGCTGGTCGAGGTCGGTTGCATCGCGCAGCCGGGTGCCGATGCCGTTGATTTCGCGCTTCACCGCAGTGTCGAGCTGCTCGCCGGCCTGGTGCGATTCGTCGTGGATCTCGCCACTGCTCTGCAGCTGGCGGTCCACTTCCTGGAGTCGTTCGGTGAGTTGTTTGAGAAAGTTCTCGATACCCTGTTTTTCTTTCTGGGTCTGAGAGCGAATCGCCTGGATCAGATCGGCGATACGCTCCAGTACCCGGTCCCATGTTTCGCCGTCCGCGGTCTTCTCGATCTGGTCACGGATCGCCTCCACTTCGGCGACAAACTGTTCCGGCAGCGACAGGCGCTCCAGGAGCCGAATGAGTATTTCGCGGATACTGTCGGTGGCCTGGTGCACCGCCTCGCCGGATACGGCAGCACCGGGGCTGCCCGGCGGCGCGCCGGTGCCCGGCCCATCGTGCGATGGCTCTGACCCGGTCCGGAACAGGCGCTGCAACAGACCCGGCCTGGCAGAAGATTCCGCACCCGGTGCAGCGGGCGCGGACAGTTCGAACCCGGCATGGATCAATTCGGCAAACGCCTGGATCGCTGCCGTATCGCCGGCGGCGGCCGCCGACTGCAGCTGTTTGCGCAGTGCCTTGCTCTGACGCGCGGTGCCTTTCGGCAGCGACACGGCATCGAGCAACGCCAGCAGTGGCCCAGCGCCGGCATCCTGGCGGCCGCGCTTGCGCTGGCCGTCCAGTTTTACCAGGCTCCGGGACAAATCCTCCAGCAGCCCGTCGAGCTGGGCGGTGCTGGCGTGGTCACGAATGGCGTTGCGCAGATCGCGCAGCTGCCGGTCCAGGGCGGCGTCGAGACCGTCGGCGGCGAGCGTCAAACGCGAAATGGTCTTGCGCAGCAGTTCCTCGGCGTCCTGCCACTGCTTTTCCCGGCGCTCCGACTCCTCCAGCTGGGAGAAATATTTCTGCTTCCACTGCAGCGCTTCCTGCGCGTCTTTTTCGCTGTCCACGTGGCGTGCCCCGGTATCAGATGTGCAACTCGACGCTCTCGGGCAGAACCACTTCCATGGAGATAGGCAGATGGTCGGAGAGCGGGTAGTTCAGCACCTCGGCACGCCCCACCTCTACCGTGGGGGTCACCAGGATGTGGTCGATATTGCGCTTGGGACGCCAGCTCGGGAAGGTATGCAGGCCATGCAGCGGTTCGCTCATCAGCGTCTTGTTGACCAGCAGCTCCATTTCCTCGCTGTCGGAACGGCAATTCATATCCCCCATCATGACAACGTGCCGGTAGTCGTTGATCAGGTCGCCGAGGTAGTCCAGCTGGCTGAGGCGGCCGCGCCGGCTCAGCGCCAGGTGTACGATCAGCACCACCAGCGATTCCTCGCCCCCGCCGAAGCGCACCGCCATGGCACCGCGGCCGGGCATGCGCCCCGGCAGCTTGTGTTCGGTGATACCGCTCGGCTTGTAGCGGCTCAAGACTCCGAGGCTGTGCCTGGCAAACTGGCCGATACGCCGATTGGTCTGGTCGTCCCAGTACGGAAAGCCCGCGGCGTTGGCGAGATACTCTGTGATGTTGACGAACCCGCTGCGCGCGCTGCCGGCATCGGCTTCCTGCACACCCACCAGATCGTACTCGCTCATCAGCTGGGCGATACGGTCCAGGTTGTTAAACCGCTGCGGGTGGTGCAGTACGTGTTTCCAGCTGTGGGTCAGGTACTGGCGGTAACGCCGGGTAGTGATACCGATCTGTATGTTGTAGCTGAGCAGGCGTAGCTTTCGTTCCGCTACGTGCTCCACCGTGCTTGCGTTGGCTGGTTCCGACATGTCAGTTCAGATGGGACAAACCAGGTTACCCAGTTGTTCCGTCAGTTTCAGGTTCTCGCTGTAATCGACCGGGCAGTCGATAATGGTTACGGTCGGCTGCGCCAGCGCATCCTTAAGGGTCTCCTGCAGCTGGCCCGGGCCCTCGACCCGATAGCCCTTGGCGCCGAACGCCTCGGCGTATGTCACGAAATCGGGGTTGGTGAAATCCACGTGCGACACACGCTTGAACTGGTTCAGCTGCTTCCACTCGATCAGCCCGTAACCGCCGTCGTTCCAGATCAGAATGACGATCGGGATGCCGAGTCGCATTGCCGTCTCGATTTCCTGCGAGTTCATCAGAAAACCCGCGTCACCGGTAACGGCAACCACGGCGCGGTCGGGTGACACCATTTTAGCAGCAATGGCACCCGGGACGGCTATGCCCATACTGGCGAAACCGTTGGAAATAATGCACGTATTGGGCTGCTCGCAACGGAACATGCGCGCCATCCACATCTTGTGGGCGCCCACGTCGCAGATCACGATATCGTCGAGCTCCAGCACGGTGCGCAGATCCCAGATGATCTTCTGCGGCTTGATCGGAAAGGCGCTGTCATCGCGGTGCTGGTTCATTTCCTCGATCAGCGCCTTGCGCAGCGGTCGCATCAAATGCCCCTGGTGCGGCGTGGCCAGCTCCGCAATGCGCAGCAGGCTGTGCTTTATGTCGCCCAGCACGCCGACCGTGACGGTGTAGTGCTCATCGACCTCCGCCTGGGTGCGGTCGATGTGGATAATGCTGCGATCACGGGTCGGGTGCCACAGGTAGGGGTGGTATTCGACCAGGTCATAGCCGATGCAGAGAATCACGTCCGCACGGCTGAACCCGCAGCTGATGTAATCGTTGGCCTGCAGTCCGGCGCTGGACAGGGAGGTACGATTACGGAACGGCACCACTCCCTTGGCCATAAAGGTATTGGCAACCGGGATATTGAGCTGTTCGGCAAAGTCGGCGAGGTGTTTCCAGGCCCCCGCGCGCACCACGCCGTTGCCCGCCAGGATCATCGGGTTGCGCGCCGAGGAAATCAGTTCGGCGGCCTTTTCCACCTGCTGCTGAGCAGGCTCGGGCGGAAACGGATGATTGACCGGTAGCGGCTTCGCCCGCGCCGGCAGTTTCGCCACGTCTTCGGGGAATTCGATGAAGCTGGCGCCGGTCTTCTCCGACTGAGCGACCTTGAAGGCCTTGCGCACCACCTCCGGGATGACGTCCGGGGTCAGCACCCGCGACGCATACTTGCTGATGGGTCGGAACATCTCCTCGAGGTCCAGCACCTGATGCGATTCCTTGTGCAGGCGATTGGTGCCGGCCTGGCCGGCAATTGCCACCACCGGAGCATGGTCCATGTTGGCGTCGGCCACGCCGGTGACCAGGTTGGTCGCGCCCGGCCCCAGGGTCGACAGGCACACACCGGCGCGCCCCGTGAGACGCCCATAGACATCCGCCATGAATGCAGCGCCCTGTTCGTGACGGGTGGTGACGAAACGGATACTGGAGTCGAGCAACGCATCCATGAAGTCCAGATTTTCCTCTCCCGGCACACCGAAAATATATTCGACGCCCTCGTTCTCGAGGCATTTGACGAACAGTTGCGCTGCATTCATGGAAGCGTTGGAAATCCCGTCATCGGACCTTGCCATCGGCTGCGCCGTCGCAGCGACATTGACCGCCTAGGGCGCGGCGGGAGCCGCAGCGGCAGGGCGCGAAGCGGCGCGCTCCTGCTCCACCAGAAAGTCGACAACCTGCAGCATTTCCTTGTTACCACCGGCCATCTGCGCAGAAGTGAGGTACTTTCCGTTGACCACCAGCACCGGTACGCCGGTAATGCCATACAGGCTGCGCGCCTGACGCGCGCGGCTGGTCTTGGTGATCACGGCGAAGGACTGAAAGGTGCGGTCGAAATCCTGTTCCGGGACCCCATGTTCGACAAACACCGCCTTGACATCATCGACGCTGCGAATGCGTTTGCGTTGCTTGTGAATGCGCTCGAACAGCGGGCGGTGTACCTGCTCCTCTACCTCCAGCAGCTCCATCGTGTAGTAGGCGCGGGCCAGCAGCTCCCAGTCCGCGCCCAGCACCGCGGGCATGCGCACGAAGGCGACGTCGTCGGGCTTGTCTTCCAACCAGGCGCTCAGCTGCGGCTCCAGGTGATAGCAGTGCGGGCAGCCATACCAGAACAGCTCCAGCACCTCGATCTGGTCCGGGTTCGCGGTGGGCTGCGGATTGGCGATGCGCTTGTACTCGGTGCCTTCATCGAAACCCGCGCGCACCAGCGGGGCGACCAGCAGTAAGGCAATCAGCGTGAACCATGTCTTCATTATCGTCTCCATCGCAAACAAGGGGAGGCATTCGGCTGCCCGCCCGACAGCCACAGTCTAACGCCCGCAACCGCAGAAAGGATGACGCGATGACGCTACCCGGTCGCCAGACCGGCGCTTTCTGCCGCCCGGGCGGTTCCGGGCCGAATGCTGCCTGACGGCAGGCTGCGGCGACCCATTTTCACCGCACCCTGGCGGTGCTGGCAAGACAGATCTTGCGGCCGGCAACGACGCCCCAAGGTCGGACGCTATGCCGCGCCGCGCCGGGTCGGGCAAACAAAAAGGCGGCCCGAAGGCCGCCTTTTTCCGGCTTCCGGCCACGAAATCAGTGCAAACCCTGCACATAGGATGCGACCGCCTTGATTTCCTGGTCGGTCATCTTGGCCGCCGTGTTGCGCATCATTTTTCCGGCGTCGTTGGCGCGCTCGCCTTTCTTGAACGCGTAAAGCTGGTTTTCCACATACTTGGCGTGCTGCCCGCTGATGGACGGAAAATTGGCGGCGGGATTGCCGCTGCCGGTCGGACCGTGGCAGCCGATGCAGGCCGCTACCCCGCTGGAAGGATTGCCGCCGCGGTAGATCTTCTCTCCCAGCTCCACCAACGCCTTATCTGCGGCACCCATCTGAATCGTCTGGGCCGAATAATAGGCCGCCAGATCGGCCATGTCCTGCTCACTCAGCGTGGCGACCATAGGTGCCATCATGGCGTTGTTTCGCTCCTTGCCAGCCTTGAACTCCTGCAGCTGCTTCTCGAGGTAATCGGCATGCTGACCAGCCAGTTTCGGCCATTCCGGGTTGGCGCTGTTGCCGTCCGCACCATGACAGCCGGCACAGGTCGCAGACTTCGCCTTACCCGCTGCGGCATCACCCGCCGCTGTGGCCTGGGAAATACCGCCGGCCAGTGAAAGAGTTGCCGCAAAAACAAGCCAGTTTTTCATCTCGCTTCGATCTCCAAACACGCTGCATAAGAGGCGTGATACCGCTGTGCGGACCGCCACCCGGAAAAGTAGCCCACCTGTATACCAGCGGGCCTGCAGCGGGTCAACCAAGGCTGAGTCGCGGCGCGCTGCACCGAAACCGGTGGAAGCTGCCCAGGAGATTGATACTGGAACCTCTCTCATAATCCCGCGCGAGCCGCGTTGCTGTCCGAAATACCAGCCTGCAAGGCGCCGCGGCAGGGGTCGCGCATCACCTGACCTGGCGCGACCCCCCAACTGTGCGAAAATGCGCCGATGAGCCTGAATTTCGCCCACGCCCGATTTCTGACCAGCGTCCCCAAAGCCGGCCTTGCCCCGCCGGATGCCGGCGCCGAGGTCGCATTTGCCGGCCGCTCCAACGCGGGCAAGTCGAGCGCGCTGAATGTGATTACCCGGCAGCGCGCCCTGGCGCGCACCAGCAAGACACCCGGGCGCACCCGGCAGATCAATTTCTTCGCCCTTGACGACCACCTGCGGCTGGTGGATCTGCCGGGATACGGCTACGCGAAAGTCCCGCAGGCCATGAAAGCCCAGTGGCAGCAGCAGCTGACGGAATACCTCGAGACCCGTGTTTCGCTGCGCGGACTCATCCTGCTGATGGATTGCCGCCATCCGCTGACCGAGTTTGACCGGCAGATGCTGCGCTGGTGCGCCGCCGCGGGATTGCCGGTGCATGTCCTGCTGACCAAGGCCGACAAGCTCAAACGGGGACCGGCAAACGCCAGTCTTCTGTCGGTACGCCCCCAGCTGGCCCAAATCCACCCGCAGGCCACGGTGCAGCTGTTCTCGGCACTGAACAACACCGGTGTGGACCAGGCGAGTGAGGTGATCGCCGCCTGGTTGAGCGACTGAACGGACAGCCCGAGCCTGTGTCGGCAAAAAAAAACCCCGGAGTGCAAGGGGGGGAAGCACCGGGGTCAAAAATACCCGGCTTGGGGAAACCGGGTTGGAGGAATTCCCGTTCAATCTCGCCACGAACGGGGAGCATCAGCCAACAACACTCCTGAAGTTAGACACATTGCTGCGTTTTTGGTTCGCTTCCGTTGCCGCTACCTCGTGCGGGTATCCCGACTGTGTCGCTCGTTAATTACACTATAGAACATGTCGTCCAGCTTTGGATAGTAAACCAATGGCGATTAGTGCACAAAATCGTCGCTAAACTGTTATCCCTTATTGTGTTTAGGGGCACCGGGGGTATACAAAAGTCTAGTGTGCCTGATCCCAGTTATCGCCGATACCAACATCCACCAGTAACGGAACCGAGAGTTTCGCGGCCCGTTCCATGCGGTCGCGGATCTCCGGCACGGCGACCTCGAGCTGCGACGTCGGAACCTCGAACACCAGCTCGTCGTGCACCTGCATAATCATCACGACGCCGCTGCCGGCGCGTTTAATCCATTCATCCACCGACAGCATGGCTTTCTTGATAATGTCGGCCGCCGTGCCCTGCATGGGCGCGTTGATCGCGGTGCGCTCTGCAGCCTGACGGCGCTGCATGTTGCTCGCCTTGATATCGGGCAGGTATAAGCGCCTCCCGAACAGCGTTTCCACATAACCCTGCTCGCGAGCCAGCGCCCGCGTCGCGTCCATGTAGGCTTTGACACCCGGGTAGCGCTGGAAATACAGATCGACATACTGCTGTGCCTGGGCACGGTCGATGCCGAGCTGGCGCGCCAGTCCGAAGGCGGACATCCCGTAGATGAGTCCGAAATTGATCGCTTTCGCGGAACGCCGCTGCTCACCGGTCACCCGCTCGGGAGCCGTCATGAACACCTCGGCCGCCGTGGCGCGATGGATGTCTTCACCGCGCGAGAACGCCTGCACCAGGCCCGCGTCGCCGGACAGATGCGCCATAATGCGCAACTCGATCTGCGAGTAGTCGGCCGCCACCATGCGGCAACCGGGCTCGGGGACAAAAGCCTGACGAATGCGCCGCCCTTCCTCGGTACGAATCGGGATGTTCTGCAGATTGGGATCGGATGACGACAGCCGTCCGGTCGCGGCCACCGCCTGATGATAGGAGGTGTGCACCCGCCCGGTTGCGGGATTCACCTGCTGCGGCAGCTTGTCCGTGTAGGTCGACTTCAGCTTGCTCAGCGAGCGGTGCTCCAGAATCAGGCGCGGCAAGGGATAATCGAGCGCCAGTTCCTGGAGCACCGACTCGGCCGTCGAAGGCGCCCCCTTGGGTGTCTTGGCCAGCACCGGCAGCTGCTGCTGGTCGTAGAGGATGGCCTGGATCTGCTTGGGTGAACCCAGGTTGAACGGCTGGCCCGCAAGCGCGTGCGCCTCTCGCTCGACGGCCTGCATGCGCTCGGCCAGTTCCCCGCTCTGGCGCGCCAGCATCGCCACGTCCACCTTGACGCCGGCGCGCTCCATGTCCCCCAGCACCGCCAGCAGCGGCAGTTCCAGTTCCTCGAACAGGCTTTTGAGGCGCGGCTCGGCAGCCAGCCGCGGCCACAGAATCCGGTGCAGGCGCAGGGTCATGTCGGCGTCCTCTGCCGCATAGGGCGTCGCCTGCTCCAGCGCCACCTGGTTGAAGGTCAGTTGTTTGGCCCCCTTGCCGGCCACGTCCTCGAACTTGATATTGGTGTGCGACAAATACTTCTGGCACAGCGAATCGAGGTCGTGGCGGCTGGCGGTGCTGTCGAGCAGATAGGACTCCAGCATCGAGTCGTAACCGATACCCCGCAGCTGAATGCCGTGGTTGGCCAGCACGCTGCGATCGTACTTGAGGTGGTGGCCGAGCTTGGCCTTGCGCGGATTCTCCAGCAGCGGTCGCAAGCGCTCCAGTACCCGCTCGCGGTCCAGCTGCTCGGGCGCGCCCGGGTAGTCGTGCGCCAGCGGCAGGTAGGCGGCGTGGCCCGGTTCCATGGCGAAGGACACACCGACGATCTCCGCCTGCATGTAATCGAGGCTGGTGGTTTCGGTATCGAAGGCGAACAACTCCGCCTGCTCGAGACGCGCCAGCCAGTCCGCCAGTTGCGCTTCGCTGAGGATCACCTGGTAGTCCGCTTCGGGCGTCGCCGCGGCGGCCGGTGCGGCGCCGTCATCCGCGCCGCTATCCAGCTGTTTCAGCCAGGTCCTGAATTCCAGGCGCTCGAACCATTCGCGCAATGCCTGGCTATTCGGGGCCTGCAATGCCAACTGCTCGGGGCGCACTTCGAGCTCCACGTCACAGCGGATGGTGGCGAGCGCCCTGGACAGTTCCAGCTGGTCGAGATGCGCGCGCAGGTTTTCGCCGATCTTGCCCTTGATCTCCTCGGCGTGCGCCACCAGCTGTTCCAGG
>CBDTYI010000104.1:0-8684 GCA_965364565.1 uncultured Gammaproteobacteria bacterium
GCGCCCCAACCAGGCCATTGCGGCGTTGCGATCCTTGCCAAGGGCGCGCGCCATTGACTGCAGACCGCGCCTCGCCTGAAGCGCCTACTGTTGGTGCACTGACCTGGTGGGGGCGCTCTGAATGGGTCAATATCAGTGGCGGAGCACACTAGTGGTGAAAGCTCACCCGGACCGCTCCCACTTCCGGCAGCTCGGTTGCCGCTTTCTGGATCTCCCGAATCAGCACCTTGGGGTCTGAATAGCGCTCCACGACCGAGTGCGGCAACAGCAGATCGACCTGCAACTCGCCGCGCAGATAATGCAGGGTCACCTGGCTGGCGTCCACTCCCTCCAGATGCGCCCACTGCCGGTTCAGGCGTTGCACCAGATCGCTGCGCAATGGCAGGTGGTCGCAGGGCGACTCCAGCTCATCGTCCTCGGGGTCTATGTGTACTGTCACGTCGCTCACTTCCTCGATGCGCTCCAGCAGGCGCCGACGCACCGAGTCCCCGATCTGGTGACCTTCGGATACGCTGACACGCGGGTCGACCTGGAGGTGGACATCCACGAAGGCCTGGCCGCCGCTGCTGCGGGAACGCAGCATGTGCAAGGCCCGCACCCCGTCCACCGAAAAGATTTCGTCGCGAATCGTCTCGACGGTCTCCGGATCCAGCGCCGTGTCGATCAGTTCCCGGGTACTGGTCCGCACGAGGTCGAAGGCGATCTTGGTGATCATTACGGCCACGGCTATTGCCGCGACCGCGTCCAGATAGGGGTACCCCATCATGGCGCCGCCAACACCGATCACCACCACAATGGAGGAGATCGCATCACTGCGACTATGCCATGCGTTAGCCATCAGCATGTTGGAACGCAGGCGGCGCGCCGCCTGCATGGTGTAGTGGTAGATGGCCTCCTTGGCGACAACCGATACGATGGCGACCGCCAGCGCCGCCACACCGGGATGCATAAGCAGCTCGGGTGCATTCATGCGCCGCACGGCGTCGTAAGCGATGCCGAATGCGATGACCAGCAGGGTAATCCCGAGTCCCACCGTTGCCAGTGTCTCGATACGCCCGTGGCCGTAGGGGTGATCCTCGTCCGCCTCACGGTGTGAATGCTTGGCCGCGTACAGCACGATGACATCGGTGGCCAGATCAGACAGTGAGTGGATGCCGTCGGCGACCAGCGCCTGTGAGTGTGCCAGCCATCCGACCAGGATCTTGGCTATGCCGAGCAGCAAATCCACCAGTGAGCCGATCAGCGTGACCTTGCGAACCTCGCGATAACGCGGCTTCAGTGCGTCCTGTGGCGCGGTGGTTTCCATAGCGTTAGTGTACCCCGCCAACCCGAATGCTGATGGTGATTTCCTCGTCCCGTTCCTCTATATCCAGCACTTCGTGGCCATTCACACGACACCAGGCAGGAATGTCGTATTTCACCCCCGGGTCTGTGCAGACCACCGCCAAGGTATCACCCGAGCACAGTTGTTGCACTTTCGCCTGGGTGCGGATCACCGGCATCGGGCACAGCATGCGCCGGGCATCCAGATGAAAGCGGCTCACAGATACCAGTCCTCGGGAATTTCGGCACTGCTCAGCGGCGCCACCCGCAGAATCTGGCTGGCCCCGTCTATGCCATGCACCTCGACTTCCACCAGCGCCGCGTCACGCCCCTGACCGAAACGCGCCGCCACCTGCGCCGCCAGCGCCAGGTCATCCTGGTTCACCTCACCGTCGATCAGGACCAGCGGGCCATTGTGGCTGCTGCTGAACAGGTGCGTGAACTGCTTGCGGTAACCGTGCAGAAAGCGGTTTTCGCCGTCTTCGCGACCAATGATCAGCTTGAAATGCGGTCGCGGCCGCAGGTGCCGGCCCACCTTCAGAAGCATGATATCGTCGAGCTCATAGCGCCGGCTGCCGCGCGCTTTCCACAGATCCGCCAGCTTGTGCGAATACTGTTCATCGGTGAGGAAACAGCAGCCACCGGCGGGTTGCGCGTAATCGTGAAAACCGTAGCTGGCGGCCAGCGCGATTTGCGGCTTGCGGCTGCGCCCGGTGAAGCCGTAGAGCTGTTCGCGATCCACCCAGCCCTCGCGCTCGGGGCGGCTGGGCGGCAGGTTCTTCGCACACAGCGGCCTGAGCAGAACATCTTCCGCGCCCGACTCGCGGGCAATCACCGGCATGGTGGCCTTGCGCTGGGACTTGGGTCGTTGCCCGATGACTTCCCCGGTGATTATGAAATCAAAGCCGTGCTCGCGGGCCCAATCGTGGGCCTTGCGCACCATGAAAATCTTGCAGTCCAGGCAGGGATTCAGATGGGCGCCGTAGCCGTGCCGGGGGTTGGCCACGATATCCTTGTATTCGTCGATGATGTCAATGATGTGCAGGCGGATGCCGAGCCGCTCGGCCACCCAGAGCGCGTTGTTGCGTTTCGGTCTGGCGCGGTCCTTGGCACGGATGGCATGGGTATGGCCTTCGACACAGAAACCGGTGTAGAAGTTGATGCCCTCGACGTGTACACCCTGGTCCTGTATGACCCTGGCAGCCAGCAGGGAGTCCAGACCACCGGAAATCAGTGCCACGGCTTTGCGCGCTTCGCTCATGGTATTTGCTGCATGACGTCAGATTTCAAACGCCTATTGTAGCCCAAGCGACGCCGCTGATTGCTCGCTGTTCGGGAAGGAAATTGGTCGCGCAGACCGGTGCGGATCGGGCTAGTGCCGATGCCGGGGCTGGCTTGCCATCGGCAGACTGTCACCGTTGGCCAGGATTTCGCGGTAGGCGCCGCGGCTGCCGGTGTCCGCCCACAGCTCGGCGGCAGCGAGAGGCTGCAATACCGGTTCGCCGGCCAAACCGCGCATGGCCTGGAGAACATCCATGACCGCCACAAACGCGTCCGCAAGGCGCCCGTAGAGCGCGTCGCGCTTGCGGTCAAGCAGCACGGCGAGCTGGTCGTAGGCGCTCCGGCCGAGCCCTACGAAGTAACTCACCCGGACCAGACGGCGTTCCGCAACCTGAGGGAAGAGTCCGGAAAAAAGCAGGCATTGGTCTCCAACGTCGCGCAATCTGTCAACCTGTGTCACGCTGCCGCGCTGTGCCTCCAGGAACTCCAGAGCCATGATCCGGCGTGCCAGATCGGCGCGCCCGGCGAAGCGCATGAGCAGAAAAACCAGATAAGACTCAAGAGCTTCGTCAAGATTGAGTTCACAGGCGGCTTGCGCCTCCGCAACCAGTGCGTGCCATTGAGCCAGGTCTGTGGGTTGCAGGACCAGTGGTTTCATCCTCCACCTCCATCGCCTCGTATTCAACTTGGCTAGCGGCCGTGGCGCACGCTTGCTGAAACATTAGACCCTTATCATTGCTCGCTTTTTTCTCCGCTGGCCTACATCCCCGGCGTGGCTCGGGCTATACTGCGCGACTTCGATCAAGCCCAACCAGTGACAGGTTTATTTTGAGTTCCAGCGCACCTACCCGAGTTTCCACCTTTCAGGGCCTGATTCTGGCCTTGCAGGATTACTGGGCACGCCACGGCTGCGTGCTGTTGCAGCCGTACGATATGGAAGTGGGTGCGGGCACCTTCCACCCGGCAACCTTCCTGCGCGCCATTGGACCGGAACCCTGGCGCACCGCCTACGTGCAGCCGTCGCGGCGCCCCACCGACGGCCGTTATGGCGAGAATCCGAATCGTCTGCAGCACTACTACCAGTTCCAGGTTTTGTTGAAGCCGAGCCCGGACGATATTCAGGACCTGTATCTGGGTTCGCTCAGCGAGCTTGGCCTCGATCCCCTGATCCACGACATCCGTTTCGTCGAGGATAACTGGGAGTCGCCCACGCTCGGTGCCTGGGGGCTCGGCTGGGAAGTGTGGCTGAACGGCATGGAAGTCACCCAGTTCACCTACTTCCAGCAGGTTGGAGGTCTGGATTGCAGACCCGTCAGTGGTGAGATCACATACGGTCTGGAACGCATCGCCATGTATCTGCAAGGCGTAGCGAGCGTGTTCGACCTGGTCTGGACCGACGGCCCGCAGGGCAAGGTGCGCTATGGCGACGTTTTCCACCAGAACGAGGTGGAAATGTCGGCATACAACTTCGAGCATGCCAATACGGCCGAGCTGTTCCACTGGTTCGATGTGTGTGAAAAAGACAGTCAGGCATTGATCGATCGAAATCTGCCGTTACCTGCCTACGAGCTGATGCTGAAAGCGTCACACACGTTCAACCTGCTGGACGCGCGCAGCGCGATTTCGGTAACCGAGCGCCAGCGCTACATTCTGCGCGTGCGGGCGCTGGCGCGCGCCGTGGCGCAGGCCTACTACGAGCGGCGCGAGTCACTGAACTTTCCGCTGTTGCGGCAGGGGGCCGGCGCATGAGGGAGACGCGTGACCTGCTGATCGAAATCGGCACCGAGGAGCTGCCGCCCAAGGCGTTGCGCCGCTTGTCGCTGGCGTTCGCCGACGGAATCAGCGCGGGGCTCGAAGCGGCTGCCCTGAAACCCTCGCGGATAGTCCCCTATGCCGCGCCGCGCCGCCTCGCATTGTTGATCTCCGATCTGCCCGCGGCGCAGCTGGATCAGGAAAGCGTACGCCGCGGTCCCGCGCTGAGCGCCGCCTTCGATGAGGAAGGCTGTCCGACCCAGGCAGCGGTCGGATTCGCCAGGTCCTGTGGTGTTGCGGTCGAGCAGCTGGACCAGCTGGAGACCGACAAGGGCAGCTGGCTGGCATACCGTGCGGTTCAGCAGGGCCAGCCTGCCGTCGAACTGGTTCCCGATCTGGTCCGCAAGGCGCTCGCCGCCTTGCCGATCCCCAAACGCATGCGCTGGGGTGACCGCGCCGATGAGTTTGTGCGGCCCGTGCACTGGGTGGTGCTGCTGTTCGGCGATGAAGTCATCGCCGCCGACATTCTGGGCGTCCGCGCCGACCGCTATACCCGCGGTCATCGCTTCCACCATCCGGATCCCATCTATCTCGGCGAACCGCAGGCCTACCTGCCGATGCTGGAGACCGAAGGTCAGGTGCTGGCCGATTATGCCGCGCGCCGCGAGGCGATCCGCGCCCAGGTGATGGAACAGGCCAAGCTGCTGGACGGCCGGGCACTCATCGATGATGCCTTGCTCGACGAAGTGACGGCGCTGGTGGAGTGGCCGGTGGCGCTGTCGGGCCGCTTCGATGAAACATTCCTGCAGGTACCCTCGGAAGCGCTGATCTCCAGCATGCAGGATCACCAGAAATATTTCCCCGTGCTCGACGCGCAGGGCAAGCTGCTGCCCCACTTCATTACCGTCGCCAACCTGGTGAGCAAGGACCCGGGTCAGATTCGCGCCGGCAACGAACGGGTGATTCGCCCGCGTCTCGCGGACGCGGCGTTCTTCTGGAACCAGGACCGCAAGCAGCCGCTCGAGCAGCGCGTCGACGGACTGCGCAACATGGTGTTCGAGAAGCGCCTCGGCACTCTGTTCGACAAACAACAGCGGGTTGCCTCGCTGGCAGCCGGCATCGCCACGGCGATCGGAGCCGAGGCGACCCACGCGCAGCGGGCCGCGCAGCTGTGCAAGTGTGACCTGCTGACCAGCATGGTGTTCGAGTTTCCCGAACTCCAGGGTGTCATGGGCCGGTACTACGCCCTCCATGATGCCGAGCCGCAGGCGGTCGCCGACGCAATCCGCGAACATTACCTGCCGCGTTTCGCCGGCGATGAATTGCCCGCCACGCCAACCGGGCAGGCGCTGGCGCTGGCCGATCGACTGGACAGTCTGGTTGGCATCTTCGCCATCGGTCAGCAGCCCAGCGGCGACAAGGACCCGTTCGCGCTGCGGCGCGCAGCGCTCGGGCTCATACGGATCTGTATCGAGCGCCGACTGGATCTCGATATCGAGCAGTTGCTGAACTCGGCGGCGCAAACGTTCGAAGCCAACGTGAACGCTGCGGCGGCGGTAAAGGCGGTATTCGATTACGTGATGGATCGCCTGCGCGGCTACTACCAGGAGGCCGGCGTGGAGGCCGATCTCGTCGAAGCGGTGCTGGCCACCCGACCCACCCGGCCACTGGATTTCGACCGTCGGGTCCAGGCTTGCCGCGTGTTCCGCGGCTTGCCCGAGGCGCAGAGCCTGGCCGCCGCCAACAAGCGCATCAGCAACATTCTCAAGAAATGGGATCAGCCAATACCCGCTGCGGTCGACCCGCAGCGCCTCATCGACGCGGCCGAGCAACAGCTGGCGGAACAGCTGGCCGGCGCCAGTAAGGCGGTGCTGCCGCTCATGGACAGCGGGGATTACACGCCAGCCCTGAAACAACTGGCGGCGCTGAAGCAACCCGTGGATACGTTTTTTGACCGCGTTATGGTGATGGATGAGGATAGCGCCCTGCGCGACAACCGGCTGGCACTGCTGCAAAGGCTGCGCAATCTGTTCCTGCGCGTCGCCGATCTCTCCCGACTGCAGAGCTGAGGTGCTTTATGCAACACAAGGATTCCTACCAGGCCATGCTCGCTGCCGTACAGGCGTTTCACGACAAGCACGATTTCAAGCACACCGGCGGTGAGGAGCTGACCTACCGGGTGGCGCTGATGGCCGAAGAGCTGGGTGAAATATCGTCCTGCGTCACCAAGGGTAAAAGCAAGCAGCAGCTCGCAGAAGAAGTCGCCGATTTGTTCATCCTGCTGATCGGCACGGCCATCGCTGCGGATTTCGATTTAGGCGACGCGTTCTGGAACAAGATGGACGCCCTCATGCAACGCGAATCGCGTATCGTCAACGGGCGCATCCGGGTGTCTGAATTTCGCGACGTCAATTGATCACCCAGTGTTGCACGCCAGCGGCCGGCGCGACCCACCCAGTGAACTCATACATTGAAGCACTCTGACCGACAACCAGGACCGATTGAACTGTACGCCAGGTCGTTTCTGTTCTGGATTGTGTTTGCACTCGCGATACCCGTGTTTGCCCTTGCGCTGCTGCTGTCGTTCCCGGTTCCTTTGAGAAAGCGTTTTGTGATTACACGCTTGTGGTCACGATTCGTCACCGACTGGCTGCGCATCACCTGCAATCTGACCCACGAAGTGCAGGGGCTCGAGAACATACCCGCGCAGCCAGGTATCGTGTTCGCCAAACATCAGTCCACCTGGGAGACGGTGACCCTGAATTTCTGGTTCACTCCCCAGTCCTGGGTGATCAAGCGCGAGTTGATGTGGATACCGTTTTTCGGCTGGGGCGCCTACATGATGCAGCCAATCGCCCTGAACCGCGGCGCGGGGAGGAAAGCGGTCGACCAGTTGGTGGAGCAGGGCCGGGACCGGTTACAGAAGGGCTTCTGGATTATCATCTTTCCAGAGGGCACCCGTGTGGCCCCCGGTGAGCGCGGCCACTACCGTGTCGGCGGCGCCGCGCTCGCCGCGCGCACCGGCTGTTCCATAACACCGGTGGCCCACAACGCCGGCGAGTACTGGCCACGGCGGTCGCTTATCAAGCGGCCCGGCGTGATTCAGGTGCGCATCGGCCCATCCATCGACACCCGCAGCAAGAACGCCCAGCAGATTCTCGCCGAAGCCGAGGACTGGATCGAGTCCACGATGGCGAGCATCACAACGCTCGAACACCACCACCACGGGGCGGTAGCAAAACGCCGTAGCTGAAGCGGCCAGCGCGTTTGCCCGTGGTCGTTTCGGAGCGCCGCCGCTCAGACGTCCAGGTTGGCCACCGACAGCGCGTTGTGCTCGATGAAATCGCGGCGCGGCTCTACCTGGTCGCCCATCAGGGTGGTGAAAATCTCATCGGCGCCTACTGCGTCTTCGATCTTTACCTGCAGCATGCGGCGCGAGTCGGGATTCATGGTGGTTTCCCACAGCTGGTCCGGATTCATCTCACCCAGCCCCTTGTAGCGCTGGATGTGTTGACCCCGCTTGGCCTCCTCCATGAGCCACTCCATCACCTGCTTGAAGCTGGTCACCGCGAACTGCTTATCACCCCGCTGCACATAGGCGTCGTCGCCAAGCAGCCCGTCCAGCTGCGCACCCAGCGCCACCATGCGCCCGTACTCGGCGCTGGCAAAGAACTCACTCGCGATACTCTGCTCGCTGGACAGAATGCCGTGAGTGAGTTTGCGCAGCTGGACGCTGAACCCGGGCTGCGCCGGGTCGGTGACCAGGCGGATTTCGAGACGTTCACCCGCCTTCTGCTGACTGTTGACCCGCTGCTCCAGTTCGCCCACCCAGGCCGCGACCTTGTCGGTGTCAGACAAGTCGGTTTCCTGCAGCGCAGGCATGTACAACATGCGTTCGAGTACCGACGGGTTATAGCGTCGCGCCAGTCGCTGTAGGGCGGCCATCACCGCCAGGTACTGCCGCGCCAGGGTTTCCAGTCCGGGGCCGCTCAAGGCCGGCGCACCGGCATTAACGAATAGACTGGCCTTGTCCAGGGCGGCCTGCAACAGGAACTCCTGAAGTGCGGCGTCATCCTTAACATATTGTTCTTGCTTACCTTTTTTCGCCTTATACAAGGGCGGCTGGGCGATATAGACGTAGCCGCGCTCGATCAGCTCGGGCATCTGACGGTAGAAAAAAGTCAACAACAAGGTACGAATATGCGAACCGTCAACGTCGGCGTCGGCGCGGATCTCGAACGCGCGCATCTGGGGGCCAGAGCTGGGGTTCGGCGTCGAGGCCGTGGTGGAGCGCCCGCTGCGCCCGGAGTCGAATGCGGGTCTGGCCG
>CBDTYI010000105.1:0-8643 GCA_965364565.1 uncultured Gammaproteobacteria bacterium
GCCCCGGACTGAAGAAAACGGGCATTGTACCATCGCGGCAAGCGCCCGCCACTTGAGGTCCGTTTCTCGCCGCAGCCGCTACCGGTACAATGGCGTGCTTTGCGGGAGACCAAAATGCGCGACGTGCTGTTCGAGACCGATCTCAAAAGCCTGCCGCTGGTGGGGCGGGGCAAGGTGCGCGATATCTATGCGGTAGGTGACGACCATCTGTTGATCGTCACTACCGACCGCCTGTCGGCCTTCGACGTGGTGTTGCCCGATCCGATTCCGGGTAAGGGCGCGGTGCTGACCGCGGTGTCGAATTTCTGGTTCGACTGGAGCCGCGAGGTGGTGCCCAACCACCTGGCCGACATCCGGCTCGAAACCGCGTTGCCGGATGCCGGGGAGCGTGCCCAGGTCGAGGGCCGTGCCATCGTGGTGCGCAGGCTCAAGGCCCTGCCGGTGGAGGCCATTGTGCGCGGTTACCTGATCGGGTCCGGCTGGAAAGACTACCAGCACAGCGGTGCGGTGTGCGGTATCCGGCTCCCGCCGGGACTGCGGCTGGCCGACGCCCTGCCGGAGGCGATCTTTACCCCTTCAACCAAGGCAGAGGTCGGTGGTCACGACGTCAACATCGATTTCGCCCGCGCCGAGGCACTGCTGGGCAAATCGGTAGCTGCGCAGGTGCGCGATGTCAGCCTGCAGCTCTACACCCGGGCGGCCGGCTACGCGCGGCAGCGCGGCATTATCATCGCCGACACCAAGTTCGAGTTCGGGCTGGACGGGGACGGGCGTCTGGTGTTGATCGATGAAGTGCTGACACCCGATTCATCACGCTTCTGGCCAGTCGAGGACTACCGCGTCGGCATCAGCCCACCCAGCTTCGACAAGCAGTATGTGCGCGATTACCTGGAAACGCTGGACTGGAACAAAACCGCGCCGGGACCGCACCTGCCCGAGGAGGTGATCCGACGCACCGCCGAGAAATACCGGGAGGCGCTGCAACGGCTCACCGGGCATGCCACGCCGGGCGGCTGAGCGCACCCGGGCACGCGGTCAGCGTCTCTGGTCCTCGCGCCAGTGCGGCGCGGCCCGGTTATCCCTTCGAAGCGGTGTTATAACCAGGATTTGTGGCTGAATTCATTAATTTTTTGCAGAAGCCGCCGCTAAGGCTGGCAGATGGGAGTTCGGCAGCGCCGGTCTGGGAAAAAATGCCCGCACGGCGTGCCCCTTATCCCGTATAATCGTGTGCAACCCGGGACAGTCTTTGACAGGAGGTACGAGTCATGCGGATGATCCCCAAAAAACTGACAAGTTATCTAGTGGCTGGTGCATTAACGGCAGGGTCCCTGGGGTTTCCCGTGGTCGGTAATGCCACTACTTATGCCTACGGCTACGACAGCGCCGAACCGACGGGCGGCGAAATGCTGGCCGATGCCTTCCTGGTGCGGCCCTTCATGCTGGTCGGAACCGTACTGACCACCGCCACCTTCATAGTGACACTGCCCTTCAGTGCGCTGGGCGGCAACGTCGACGAGGCGGCGACCAAGCTGGTGGCCGAACCGGCGAGCTATACGTTCGTGCGACCGCTGGGCGAAATGTAGCGCCGCACAGCAGGTACTGCGCATTGCAACACGGGGCCTCTGGCCCCGTTTTTCATTGCCCGAACAGCCAGAAATAGCCGCTGTTGTAAAACACGTGCAGAATGATCGGCGCCGCCAGCTTCCCGGTCCTGTCCTTGAAAAACCCGAACACCAGCGAGGGAAGAAACACTGCAGCGGCCCACAAGGGCGCATGGTTGATGAAGTGCAGCGCCGTGAACAGCGCCGAGGTGAGCAGGTTGGCGTGGCTCAGTGGACCCAGGTGCCAGGGGCTGAGATGGCGGTGGGCGAGATCCTGGACCAGGCCGCGAAACACCAGCTCCTCGACCACCGGGTATAGCAGTGCCGGATACAGAAAACGCAACGGCTCGCGCAACGGCCAGCCGGGCTCCGGCGCCGCTTGCGTGACCAGGTACAACACCAGCCAGTAGACCAGCGCTGCCGCTACGGCGGCAAAAAACAGCGGATCAGCCCAGAAGCGGGGTCTCATGCTCGGCATGCGCGCAAGTCTACAGGGATTGCCGCGATCCGGTACAATTGCATCTCGGGCTGACACGAGGAGTGGATCGATGTACGGATTTAGTGTGCAGATGTCGTGCGGGTTTGACGAAGCGGTCGAGCGGGTCACCGAAGCGCTCAAGACCGAGGGCTTCGGGGTGCTCACGGAAATCGATGTCAAGGCAACGCTCAAGAAGAAACTGGACATCGACCGCAATCCCTACAAGATTCTCGGTGCCTGCAACCCGCAGCTGGCCAACCAGGCGCTCGAGGCCGATCCCGATATCGGCCTGTTGCTGCCCTGCAATGTGGTGGTGCGGCAGGAACAGGACGGTGCCATCACGGTGGCTTTCATGGATCCCAACGCGGTGCTGGCGCTGGTTGACAAGAGTGGTGTGGAGCAGCTGGCCGGCCAGGTGCGGGCCAAGCTGGACAAGGTCCGCGACCAGCTCGCCGGGCAGTAAGCCCGCAGCAAGGCACTGGCCCGACGCGCTCTCTGAATTTTTCTGGAGAACCTTATGAGAAACAGTCTGTCGGTTGCGCTCGGCGCTGTGCTGCTGATGGGCGGCGCGGCGGTAGCGGGTGACATTGCCGCCGGAAAGACCAAGGCGGCCAGCTGCGCCGGCTGTCACGGGGCCGACGGTATCAGTGCCAACCCGCTATGGCCGAATCTCGCCGGCCAGAAAGCGCCCTACCTGGTGAAACAGTTGAAGGCCTTCAGGGACGGAGTCCGTCAGGATCCGATGATGTCGGCCATGGCAAGGCCGCTCAGCGATGCGGATATCGAAAACCTGGCGGCCTACTATTCCAGCTTGAAATAAGCTGTCGTCGCGCCGCGGCTGGGCTAGCCTTTGCGCAGGCGGTGCACCACGAACAGCGCAACGCTCAGCAGCGTCAGGGCGCCGGCCTGATGAGCGGCCGCCAGGGCAACCGGGACGTGCAACAGCAGGGTGCCGATGCCCATGCCGACCTGAATGACCGCGACCAGCAGCAGCAGGTGCACCCCCGCGCGCGCCGCGCGTGCCATAGGGCGCCCCCTGGCATAGAGCCAGAATGCCACTACCGATACCAGGGTCAGCAGCGCCAGCAGCCGATGATCGAACTGCACCGTGGCGATGTTCTCGAACAGATTGCGCCAGCCGGGCTGCAGCATCCAGCCCGCCGGCGGCAGCCACTGATCGCCCATTTTCGGGAAGGTGTTATATGCGTAGCCGGCTTTCAGCCCCGCCACGAAACCGCCCGATACGATGGTCAGCGCAACCAGGCCAAGCACCCCTGGCGCCGTCCGGCGCAGTCCGCCTGCCGCGGGCGTAGCGGCAGGCGTCGGAAACAGCAGATCGAGCAGCAGCCACAGCAGATAAGCGTAGATCAACAGTGCCAGACTGAGGTGCGCGGTGAGGCGGTACTGGCTGACATGCGGTCGATCGACCAGCCCGCTTTTGACCATGTACCAGCCCAGCACACCCTGCAGACCGCCCAGCACAAACGCCGCCGTCAGCCGCACCAGCAGCGGCCGGCCGAGCATGCCCCGCAGCGCGAAGTACAGCAGCGGCAACAGGAATGCCAGGCCGATGGAGCGGCCCAGCAGGCGGTGCATGAACTCGAACCAGTAGATGGATTTGAAGCCGTGCAGATCCATCCCGAGGTTGATCTGCTGGTACTCGGGCGAGGCGCGGTATTTTGCAAATACCTCTTCCCACTGTTGCTCGTTCAGCGGCGGTACGACCCCGAAGATCGGATCCCACTCCACCATCGAAAGGCCGGAGCCGGTCAGCCGTGTGACGCCGCCCAGAATCACCATGGCAAAAATCATGGCGCAGCACAGCATCAGCCAGGCGGCCACCTGGCTGCGTGCCGAGTCGTCCATGTGCGCGCAATAGTCTGGCATCGTCGTTTCGTTGCCCGGTTGCAGGGCTGCATTGTAACGGATGTGCCTGTGCTATGCTGCCATGTACACCCCGGGGTGCGAACCCGCGATGGATTTTATCGATGCTGCGACAGATTGTTATTCTGACAGTGGCGGCCCTGCTTTTGTGGGTAGTTGCGGACCTCGTGCTGCCGAGGCCCAGCGACACCGCTCCGGCACCGCAAAGCGGGTTTCCGGCGCCGCCGCCGGAAACCGGGGCGCCGCCGCCCAGCGAAGCGCCAGCCGGGTTCGTCGCCGACATCAGTTTGCACACCGAGGCGGAGCTGGAAACGCTGCTGGGCCGCGTCGAACAATTGCTGGATCGGCCGCGCAAGTCCGGTGAAGCGCCACTGGTATCGCTGGTGCTGCATGGACCGGAAGTCGAGTTTTTCGCCCTGAAAAACTATCCGCAGTACCGTGGGGTTGTGGACCATGCCGCCAAGCTGGCCGCGCTGGGTGCGGTGGATATCAGTATCTGCCAGACGCAGATGCGTACTCGGGGTATTGGCGAAGACGAGGTCCCCGGGTTTCTGCGGCAAGTGCCCTATGGGCCGCAGGAGGTGCAGCGGCTGCTGGACAGCGGCTATGTCTACATGTAGACCCATCCCGGGTTACAGGTGGCCGCGTCTGTGCAGGATCGCCAGCAAGGGTCCGGCCAGTGGCGCCTGCACGAACAGTGAAAACACCACCACCCCGTAGGCAATGGATTGCACCGTCCACCAGCCCTCCAGTTCTACCGGCAGCGACAGGGCCAGCGCCAGTGTCACAGCTCCCCTGACGCCGCCGAGTGTCATCATCAGGCGATACGCCGTGGGAATGGGTGCCTGGCCAGGAACAAGCGAAGTCAGGCCGCCGGCAGTCCACACTCCGATGAGACGTGTCAGCAGCGCCGCGGCGATGCCGAGCAGCATGGCCAGCCAGCGTTGCTCGAACATCACCAGGGTGATAGTGGCGCCGGCGAGCAGGAACAGCGCACTGTTGGCGATCCAGCCCAGCTGCTGCCACCACCGGTCGAGTTGTTTCGAGTGCTGTGTCTCGGCGCCGCGCATGCTGCGGCCGATGATCAGGCCGCAGGCGAGGCTGGCCATGACACCTGACACGCCGACACGGGTTTCCGCTACCAGATAGCCGGCGTAGGCTGCCAGCAGAGTGATAATACTGGCGCGCTCCGCGAGCCAGCGCAGCAGCAGAGCCGCCAGCACCCCGCTCAGGGTGCCGATTGCGGCGCCGCCCAGCACCAGGCGCATGAACTCTATGGCTGCGGCACCGGGATCCGCTGCCGCTTCGACGCCAGGTGCGGCGGCCATGCCCAGCAGCAGCATGAACAGCACAACGGTGGTTGCGTCGTTGAACAGGCTTTCGCCTTCCATGAGGGTGATCAGACGCCGCGGCACCGGCAAGCGGCGCGCGACTTCGGTCACTGCCACCGGGTCGGTGGCCGACAGCAGGGCACCGCACACCAGCGCAGTAAGCCAGGGAAAGCCCTGGGGGCTGGCGATGCTGACAAACAGAATTGCTGCGGTCAGCAGGGTCGCCAGCAACAGCATCGGCAGTGCCAGCAGCAGGATCGGTACCAGGTTACGCAGCAGAACACGGGCGTCCAGACTGAACGCGGACTGAAAGATCAGCGCCGGCAGAAACACGAAAAACACCAGGTCGTGGAAATGGTGCCAGCGCAGGCCGGTGTCGATTCCCAGACCGACCATAAGTTCGGAGCCCGCGAAACCGCCGGCCACCAGAGCCGCGCTGAGCGGCAGGCGCAACCGTCGTGCCAGCGGTTCCAGTAACAGGGCCGCCAGCAGCATGGCCATGAAGAGCAGCACGACCGCACTCAGTGGCATAAGCGCTCCGGTGCCGGGTTCGGTCAGGCGGGCCGGAAGTGCCGCCCGGACTTCACAGCAGCTCGGCGTGGCTGACGCGTCCGTAGCGGTCCAGCGTCAGGCGCAGGCGTCCCTGGCAGGGCACCCGGGCGGCCGCACATCCACTGCCCTGGGTCAGCACTTCCTCGAACTGTACCAGCGCGATAACGTACTGGTCGTTCTGTTCGATGATTTCGTAGTAGAGGGATTTGGTGTCGATCCACCCGTTCTGGGAGCAGAACGCGGTGAGTTCCCGGCATGACATCAGGTAGCGCTCAATATCCTGCATCAGGTAGTGCATCAGGGGTGCAACCGTGCCATGGTGTCATGAGTCCTTGTCTGCTTTGCGGCTGCCGGGGCGTCGTGTGCGCTCCGCCCGGCACCGACTATATCCGCCAAAGTATAGATCGCCTGAAAACGATGGCAAGGTGATGCCCCCCAGGGAGTGCGGCTGGAATCAGGCACCAATCAATCCGGACCTCCTTGCGCAAACAGGGCCAGTACGCCGGTATAACCATACAGACGCTGGTTGAATATTTCGCCGTTGGCAAAAAAACCGACCAGCGGGAAATCCCCCAGGGTGTGGCGAATCATGTCCAGTTCCGCCGACTCTGCGCCGAACAGCTCACGTCCGCGGCCCAGGCAGGAGAAATACAGGCCGCCGCACGGTGAACCGGATAGCCGCTGCTTCAGGGTGTCAAGCATGCGCTGCATGTCTTCCAGAGCGGTCTGGCCGTCGCGGCGGCAGAACTGGATCTGCTGTCCCTGGTGAACCATGTCGCCTATGGCAATACGCTTGCCCTGCATGTCGATACCGATCAGGTTGCGCACCAGGTAGTCAGCGGTATCAGAACCGCGCACCGGAAGTCCGGCAAAGATGTAGCCCGCGGCGCGGTTGAGGTCGCGCGCCAGTATTTCACCGATGTCCTGGTTGAACACCTCCAGCGCGGGGCGGTCGTCGATGGCGTTGATGATGTTGCCGTCGCAGTGCGTGATGGTATGTCTGGCAGCGATCGGGCTGCAGCCCTGGGTCAATCCGGTCAGCAGACGGGCCTCGCTGTTGAACACCACCCCCGACAGGCCGCCGTCCAGCACCTCGTCGGCGACTTGCGGGCGGGTGCCGTGTGATGAAGTCAGTCCGCCCACCAGGTAGCCGCCCGGCAGCTCATCGCTCAGCCGGGTGAGCAGCTGCGGCAGTATGCTGTTGGCCGGATCACCGTGGAGCACCGCGATATGGCTGCCGGAACGGCCCAGCCAGGTGTCCCAGCCGCCAGGCAGGGTGTCGGCGGAGCGGTTATAAAACGGCAGGATGCGAAAGCTGTCCGCGGGCAGCGCGCCGATCATGACCGCCAGTGCCGGACTTTCGTAGTACTCCCTGCCGGTAGCGCAGATAGCAACCCCGACCGTGCCCACCCAGTGGCGAACCCCGCTCGCATCGCGCAGCTGCGCGACAATGGATTGCAGCTGCTCGGCGTGGATGTCGGTGGCGTAGACGAAGCCCAGGTTCGCTAGCGCAGGCACAGCGCCGATCTGCTCCAGGCACTGCCCGGCCGCCTGCCGCCAGTCCGGGTCCTGACTCTGCCCGAGTAGAAAGTGCGTCCCACTGTTCATGGCTTGCGGCCCGAATGAATAAAGGGAGCGTCAGCCCATCCGGCCGACGCTCCCTCCTTATTTAGCACACAGCGCCGAATCAGGCTGTGTTTCTTTCGCGCATCATCCGTTCAATGATCGGTGCCAGGATGATCTCCATGGCGAACCCCATTTTGCCGCCCGGCACCACCAGCGAGTTGCGGCGCGACATGGACGAGCCCTCCAGCATGGCCAGCAGATAGGGAAAGTCGACTTCCAGTTTGACCGGATCGCGGAAACGAATTACCACAAAGCTCTCGTCAGGCGTGGGAATGTCGCGTGCGATGAACGGGTTGGAAGTGTCCACCGTCGGCACGCGCTGGAAGTTGATGTCGGTGCGCGAGAACTGCGGCGTAATGTAGTGCACATAGTCGTACATGCGGCGCAGAATGGTGTCGGTCACGGCCTGCGCCGAATAGCCACGCTGCGCGCAGTCGCGGTGAATCTTCTGAATCCATTCCAGGTTGACGATCGGCACCACGCCGATCAGCAGATCGACGTGTTGCGCGACGTTGGTGCTGCCGTCGACCACGCCGCCGTGCAGACCCTCGTAAAACAACAGATCGGTGCCGGTCGGGATTTCCTCCCAGGGCGTGAATTCACCCGGTTTCTGACCGAAGGGTTCAGCCTCCTCGTCGCTGTGCAGGTAGTAGCGACGGGTGCAGGCGCCGGATTCTCCATAGACCCGGAAGGTTTCCTCGATTTTGTCGAACAGGTTGGCCTCGGGGCCGAAATGGCTGAAATGCGGATTGCCCTCCTCTTCGGCCTTTTTCATCGCCTCTCTCATGGCGACGCGGTCGTAGCGGTGGTAGCTGTCGCCTTCGATGACGGCCGGGTTGAGGCCATCGCGCAGGAAAATGTGCTCGAAGGCGACCTTCACCGTGGTGGTACCAGCGCCAGACGAGCCAGTCACCGCAATGACAGGGTGTTTCTTGGACATGCCAGTCTCCTCAAAACCGTTACTGAATAAAAAGTGTTTGCACCACGCCGGGGAGCCCCTGGCGTGGTGCCGGAATGCTGTGTTGCCACCCAGGCCTTTCCCTGCGGGATGGTTGCCCATTACAAAAGAGAAAAGAATTTTTCTTACAACGGAAAACAAATCAACATCCTTGATACTCCTGGACACAAGGATTTTGCTGAAGACACCTATAGAACCTTAACGGCAGTTGAC
>CBDTYI010000106.1:0-8643 GCA_965364565.1 uncultured Gammaproteobacteria bacterium
CCGCGTCGCGAGGCGGCTTCGCTGGCGCGCGCATCGGGTGGTTTACCGACGTGGTAGGCGTGGGTGCCGGCCGAGTCGATGTGAATACGGCTGGTCAACTGCGCTTCTTCGACCAGTGCCTCGAACACGCCCTGGGCGGTCGGTGAGCGGCAGATGTTGCCCATGCAGACGAACAAGACTTTGACGTTACTCATGCTTACGGTTCAAAAACGGTATTTGGTTTATTATACAATTGTGGCTGAAAAGTACCCAGAATTGCCTAGAATTGGGTATGACCACGACTTGCTGACAGGTACCCCTCGTGATTGAATCCGCTCTGCTCGAACAACTGCGCTCGCTGGTCGGTCGTCAGGTGGAATACAGCGGCCACAGTTGCCGGATTGTAGAAGTGCTCGACTCGGAACACGCCCTGGTGATTCGCTGCGAGGGCAAGGAACGCGTCATCCAGGGCAACCAGTTTGGCGAGGCCAACCGCCGCGTGCAGGAGTATCACACCCTGCCGCTGTTCGAAGAGGGCGCACAACTGAACCCGGTGGTACGCAAGTGGCTTGGCTAGTGTACCGGTGCGCAGCAATCGCGCCATAGCGGCAGACTGCCCCGCGAGCGGCCCTAGTTCCCGTTCAGGCGCGCCTTCAGCAGTTGTTCGACAATCCGCAGATCGTCCTCGGTGTCCACGCCCGGTCCCGGACGCTGGCGTGCCTCGGCGACATGGATCCGTTCTCCGTACCACAGGGCACGCAGCTGCTCGAGCTGTTCGGCCTGCTCCAGCGGACAGGGCCTCATTTGCGCGTAGCGGCGCAGATAGCCGACCCGATAGGCGTAGATGCCGATATGCCGCAGGGGCACGATGCCGATAGGTAGTGCCCTTTCCCCGTTCTGCAGCAGATCACGGTCCCAGGGAATGGATGCCCGACTGAAATACAGCGCAAAGCCGTCGCGGTCGGTGACCACTTTGACGACGTTGGCGTCGAAGAATTCGCCCGCCGCCACCAGCGGGGTGGCAGCGGTCGCAAGCGCGGCCTGGGGATGTTCGGCCAGGTCCTCCGCCACCTGGCCGATCAGCGCCGGCGGCATCAGCGGCTCGTCACCCTGAACATTCACGACGATGGTGTCGTCCGGCCAGGCCAGGGTGCGCACCACTTCACCGAGACGATCGGTCCCACTGGCGTGTTCGCTGGAGGTCATGCACACCTCGGCACCGAATCCGCGTGCCGCCGATTCGATGCGCGGGTCGTCGGTGGCGATCACCACCTGCCCGGCACCGCAGCCACTGGCGGCCTCGAATACATATTGCAGCATGGGCTTGCCGAGCAAATCCCGCAGCGGCTTGCCAGGCAGACGTGTGGAAGCGTAGCGCGCCGGAATAACGACTTTGTAGCTGTCGGCCATGAATCGGTCTCAGCGAGGAAACTCAGAGCTCTTCATCGGCCGCCAGCTGACGCGCCTCTTCTTCCAGCATGACGGGGATATCATCCCGCACCGGGTACGCCAGTCGATCGGCCTTGCAGATCAGTTCCTGGTGTTCCCGGTCGTATACCAATGGGCCCTTGCACACCGGGCAGGCCAGAATATCGAGCAGTTTCTTGTCCAACAGCGTCTTCCTAGTTCAGCGAATCGAGCAGCCAGGCGACCAGAGTGGCGTCGAGATGCACCTCGGCGGCCACTGACCACCAGTGCGCCGGGGCGAAGCGGGCACATTTTACCGCGTCTTTCTCGGTCATTAAAACCGTTCGCCGGTCGGCAAACTCCAGGTCGTCGGGCCGGAATCGGGGGTGATCGGGAAAGCGGTGTTCCTCCACGTCCAGCCCCGCGCTTCGCAGCGCGGCAAAGAACCGTTGCGGATGGCCGATCCCCGCCACGGCGTGCACCGGTTCGCCACGAAATGCTGCCAGTGGCCGGGTATCCGCAGGATCGCACAGTCGCGTCGCGCTGTGTAGCTCCATCTGCATGGCAAACGCGCCCGGCGCCGGTTCACCCAGGTACACCAGCGCATCGACGGCATTCAACCGCGACACCGGCTCGCGCAGTGGACCGGCGGGCAGACAATGGCCGTTGCCGTGCCCCCGCCCGGCGTCGATCACTGCGATCTCCAGGTCGCGGCGCAGGGCATAGTGCTGCAAGCCGTCGTCACAAATGAGCACGTCACAGGGGCTCGACGCGAGCAGCGCCCGTCCGGCCGCAAGCCGGTCCGGGCCGGCATACACCGTGGCCCCGCTGTTACGCGCCAGCAGGACAGGCTCGTCGCCAACCTGCTCGGGATCACTGGCGGCGCTGACCTGAACCGGCCAGCTTGTCCGCCGCCCCCGGTAGCCGCGGGTAAGAATACCAACCCTGAAGCCGGCCTCACGAAGCCGGCGGGTCAGCGCCAGCACCAGCGGAGTTTTGCCGGTGCCGCCGACCGTGATGTTGCCAACCACAATCACCGGTGTGTCGAGGCGCCGCGAGGGCAGCAGCCCCGCCCGGTAGGCGGCGCGGCGCAACTGCACCAGCGCGCAGAACACACCGCTGAGCGGCAGCAGCACCGCGGCCAGCTTCGAGTTGCCGTACCATAAGCGCTGCAGGCGCGGTTCCCAGACCGCCCGGTTCATGAGGCACGGTTATCCCTGAACTGCAGCTGGTACAAGTCGTGGTAGACGCCGCGCCGCGCCAGCAGCATCTCGTGGCTACCGGTTTCAACAATACGCCCCTGCTCCAGCACCAGGATGAAATCGGCCCGCTCCACCGTCGACAGCCGGTGCGCGATAATCAACGAGGTACGGTTGCTCGCCAAGCGTTCCAGCGCCTCCTGCACCGCGCGCTCGGATTCGCTGTCCAGCGACGACGTCGCCTCGTCGAGGATCAGTACCGGGGCGTCCTTGAGCATGGCGCGCGCGATGGCGATGCGCTGCCGCTGACCGCCCGATAACAGGATACCGCGGTCACCGATGCGCGTCTGGAGCCCGTCGGGCAGCGCTTCGATGAATTCCATGGCGTGGGCCGCCTGCGCGCTGGCGACAATGTCCGCCTCCCCGGCCGCGCCAAAGCGGCCATAGGCGATGTTGTGGGCGATGGTCTCGTTGAACAGCATGACATCCTGCCCCACCATCGCGATCTGTTCACGCAGGTCCGCCAACCGGTAGTTACGGATGTCTTCGCCGTCCAGGCAGACAGCGCCCTCGCGAGGGTCGTAAAAACGCAGCAGCAGGTGCGCCAGCGTGGTCTTACCGCTGCCGGAACGCCCCACCAGCGCGACCGTCTGACCGGGCGCGATGGAAAAGGAAATGTCCTGCAGCACGTCGCCCTTCTGCGCGTCGTAAGCAAAGCTGACGTTGCGGAACTCTATGGCACCACGGGCGTGGCGCAACACCAGGCGCCCCTGGTCCGGTTCGGTCGGCTCGTCGAGCACCTGGAAGATACTGCGCGCCGCCGACACACCGCGCTGGATCGAAGCGTTGATGTTGGTGAGGTGTTTGAGTGGCTGCATCAGCAGCATCATGGCGGCAATAAACGACACGAAGCTGCCGACACTGATTTCGCGCGTCACTGATTCGAGGGTGGCGAGATACACGACCAGCGCCAGGATGCAGGCGGCGATCAGCTGCACAATGGGCGTGCTGGCGCCCGCCGCCGCGGCCATCTTCAGATGCAGGCGGCGATTGCGCTCATTAACATCCTCGAACAACTGCTCCTGCCAGGTCTGGCCGTTAAAGGACTTCACCAGCCGCTGACCCTGTATGGCTTCTTCACTGAACTGGGTCAGCTCGCCCATGGAATCCTGGATGCGGCGGCTGATGCGGCGAAAGCGCTGACTCACGTAGCGTATCAACCCAACCAGCACCGGCCCGACAATCAGGAACAGCAGTGTCAGCCAGGGGCTGATCCAGAACATGTACAGCAGCAGAAACAGCATGGTCAGGCTGTCGCGAATCAGTATGGTGACGGCATTGGTGGTCGCCTCGGCAACCTGCTCGACATCGAAAGTCAGGCGCGATAACAGGCGTCCGGACGGATTACGGTCGAAATACTGCGCGGGCAGATGCAACAGACGGTGGAAAAGATCATGGCGCAGCCGCTGAATGACCCGGCGCCCGATCCAGCTCATGGCGTAGCGCGATACGAAGCCGGTGACGCCGCGTACGACAAACAGCCCCACCAGGGCGAGCGGAACGAAACGTATGGTGGCGGGATCACGCGCGATGAAATTGCCGTCCAGCATCGGCTTCATCAGGGCGGCAAAACCGGTATCGGTGGCGGCGAAGCCGATCATCGCCAGCACGGCCAGCGAAAACACGCGCCAGTACGGCGTGGCGTAGCCGAGCAGCCGTTTGTAGAGCCGGGCGGCCGTCAACGGCGCCGGGTTCACTCGCCGGCGCTTTCCGGCTGGCTGGTCGCCAGCGACATCTGCACCAGGCCGAGCTGAGCGGTGGCGTCCATGGCCCGTACTACGGATTCGTAGGGCGTGAGGCGGTCGGCGCGGATCACCACGGGGATCTCGCTGCGCTCACCGAGAAACTTCTGAATCGCCTGTTTCAGGGTTTCGAGCTCGGTGTTGACCACCTGCTGCTCGTCGATGAAGTAATGCCCTTCCGCATCGATGACCAGCTCCAGCATCTCTTCCCGCTCCTCGACCGGCTCGGCGCTGGCTTCCGGAAGCTCGATGTTGATTTCGGATTCGCGCTGGAAGGTGGTGGACACCATGAAGAACAGCAGCAGGATAAACACAACGTCGATGAGCGGCGTGAGATTGACATCCGGCTCCTCGCTGCGGCTGCGGCGCAGGTTCAAATCTGTTCCTCCATCATGCCCTCTCTGGCGCGGTCACCGTGCAGCACCTCGACCATGCGCAGCGCCTGCTGTTCCATGCGGATTACCAGCATCGCCACCTTGCCGCGGAAATAGCGGTAGAACATCAGTGTCGGGATCGCGACCGCCATCCCGGCAGCAGTGGTAATCAGCGCTTCGGAGATGCCGCCGGCCAGGGCACTGGGATTGCCGACCCCGTGGGTCGTGATGGCGGAAAACACCTTTATCATACCGATCACGGTGCCCAGCAGACCCAGCAGCGGGGAAATAGACGCGATGGTGCCGAGCGTGTTGATATAGCGCTCCAGTTCGTGAACCACGTGGCGCCCGGTATCCTCGATGGCCTCTTTCATGATTTCCCGGCTGGCGTTGCGGTTCATCAGGCCCGCTGCCAGCACCCGCCCCAATGGAGACCCGGAGCGCAGCTTCTGCATCCGCTCCACATCCAGCTTGTGCTCGTTGGCCCACTCCCACACCTGGGCCACCAGTGTGCGCGGTATAACCCGCTTGATGCGCAGGGTCCACAACCGTTCGGCGATGATCGCCAGGGCAATGATGGAACAGACGATGATCGGGAGCATGAGCCAGCCGCCCGCAATAACCAGTTCAAACACGATTGGTTTTCCCTTCCTTAGCGTCTGTGACGAAATGCGGGCAATCATACTTGATTTGCCCGACGATACGAAACCCGTCAGTGCCAGTAACGCGGCACGCGGTGACGATAGGCATCGGTCTGCAGGCTCTGGCCGGCCACCAGCCGCACCTGAATGGCTCCGCTATGCGCTGTGTCGAGCAGCGTCGCGCCGCTGCGCAGGTAACGCCGCAGCACGGCCGGGCGCGGAAACCCGAAGCGGTTGCGGTAACCGACCGGGAACAGCACCAGCTCAGCGGCCACCGCCCGCACAAAACCGGGCGTGGATGAGGTACGACTTCCGTGGTGCGGTGCAACCAGGACCTCGGCCCCGAGGCGCTGCCAGTGCGAGTCGAGCAGCCGGTTCTCCACGCTGCGTTCGATATCGCCGGGCAGCAGTACCGCGCGCCCGTCCGCGGTCTCGACGCGCAACACACAGGAGGCATTGTTGCCGTGGGTCGGCTGCGCCGGCGCCAGGTACTCGAACCGCACCCCATCCCATTCCCACTGCTGTCCGGCGCGACAGCGGCGCGAGCGCGCCCAGGCAATGGCGCCGGGTTCACCGCTCTGCACCCGCTGCACATCCAGGCGCTGGAACACCGCCTCGCCACCGCCGAGGTGATCGTTGTCGGAATGGCTGATCACCAGGCGGTCTACGCGCCGGTAGCCGCGCTGTTGCAGGTAGGGAACGACCACGCTCGCGCCGCTGTCCAAGCCGCTGGGATAGACCGGGCCGGCATCGTAGACCAGCACATGGCTGCGGGTTTCCAGCACAACCGCCAGGCCCTGCCCGACGTCCAGCAGGGTCAGCCACAGATCGCCCTGGCCGGCACGCCCGGGCTGCAGCGCAGCCGCAGGCAGCATGAGCAGCAACCCGACCAGGCGCAACGGCACTCCCTTCGGCGCCAGCAGACACAGCAACCCGAGCCCGAATACCACCATTGCCCCGGTCGGCAGGAGTGGCAATGGCACCAGGACGGCCGGCAATGACGCCAGCCACTCCAGCCACCACCACACTACCACCAGCAGCTGTTCGGCGACGTGCAACAGCAGCTCTCCGAGTGGCGCGACCAGCGGCAAGGCCACCAGCGCCAGCAGCAACACCGGCACCACCAGCAGACTGATCCAGGGAATCGCCACCAGATTGGCGAGCGGCGCGATGACAGAAACCTGCTGGAACCAGAGCCACAGCAGTGGTGTGAGTCCCAGCACCAGGGCCATTTGCAGGCCCACCAGGCTGCGCCAGCGTGAAGCGCGACCGCAACGCCCCAGGCTGAGGTAGAGAATCCAGGCAACGGCACCGAAAGACAGCCAGAATCCGGCCATCAGCACCGACAACGGGTTCAGCAACAGCACCACCCAGAGCGCTGCGCCCCAGACCCGCCAGGGGTCCGGTTTTGCCGACCACAGCAGCGCCAGCATCCACAACCACACCATGATCAGCGCCCGCTGTGCGGGCACCTGAAAGCCAGCCAGCAACGCATAGCCCAGGGCTGCGAGCATGGCAGCGATGGCAGCTACGGCGGGCGCCGGCCAGCGCAGCACATCACCCCAACGGCTCCAGCCCCTGCGCACCGCGGTAAACACCAGTGTCGCTACCAGGCCCACGTGCAGGCCCGAAATTGCCATCAGGTGACTGGTGCCGGTGTTGCGCAACACCTCCCACTGGTCGGGCTGCATCCCGCTGCGCTCGCCCACCCCGAGCGCCGCGAGCAGGCCGGCGCTTTCTGCACTGCCGGCGGCAGTGACGATGCGCTCCGCCAGATAACCGCGGCAGCGTGCTATCCAGCCGACCGGTGCGCCCGGCAGGCGCCGGTTTTCGCCACTCGGGCGCACGTAGCCGGTAGCGCGAATTCCGTGCGCAAACAGCCAGCGTTCATAATCGAATCCAGCCGGATTGGCCAGACCACGCGGTTGCTTGAGGCGCAGCAACAGTTGCCAGCGCTCACCGGGACCGAGTTCAGGCGCGTCGCGATACCAGCTGATGCGCGCCGGCAACTCCAGATCGCGCCAGCCATCGTGACTGCGGTAGCGCTCGATCCGCAAGCGGAAGCGCACGCGCTCGGACGCGCCGCGTTCCGGCAAACCCTGAACGACACCCTGCACCAGCAGGTCCCGTCCCGCCAGCTCAGCGGGCAATTGGACCGCCAGGCGCTCGGCGGCGTGCCACCAGCACCACAGAAATCCGGCCGCAGGAATCCCGCCGCGGCAATGCCGGCCACACGCAGCCAGCGCCGCCGCGATGCGAGCCCGGGCAAAACCGCCGCCAGTCCATAACCGGCCGCGCCGGGCAGTACGCCGAGCGCCTGAACGGCGCACACGCCGGCTAGAAACGCCAGCGCCGAGTAAAGCATTTCATCCTTGAAACCCTTTCCTGATTACGCGACAGTGCCATCCGTGAACCGCTGCTCATTTCTTGCAGCGCCGCTGGCTTAGTGTAGCAGCCACAGCAAATGTCGCGCCGCCGGCACTTCAGCACCGCGGGTGACAGACCGTTAAGGGAAGTTCTTACGCAACGAGGAACAGCATGAACAAGAAATTAATGCTAGGCCTGCCCCTGCTCCTGAACCCGCTTCCGGGCATGACCGACGTGCTCGGCGTGGAAGTGGGCGCTGGTGGGTGGGCGTACGACATCGGCGGTACCGCCCGCTACAAGACCAAGGACTCGGCAAACAACATCGACGTCAACCAGGACCTTGGCTACGACGATGACAGCCTCGGCTATATCTATGCCGTGCTCGAGCACCCGGTTCCGCTGCTACCCAACATCCGGGTCAGTTACGCCAATATCGACAGCAACGCCAACGGCACGCTGCGCAACACCGTGGTCTACGGTGACATCATTTTCACCGCCAACGAGAACGTGCGCAGCTCTGTGGAGCTGAAGCAGACCGACGTCACGCTGTACTACGAAGTGCTCGATAACGTGGTCAGTCTGGACCTCGGACTTAACGCAAAATATATCGATTCCAAGGCGGAGATCAGGGGTGAAACCTCCGGCAGCGAGTCGTCTGACGTATCCGGCTGGGTGCCAATGCTGTACGCCGCGGTGGGCGGCGATCTGCCCTTCACGGGCCTGGCGGTCAACGCCGCGGGCAGCCTGATCCAGTACCAGGACAGCAAATTCTACGATTACTCGATAAGCGCCCGTTACACCTCGCCGTGGCGGGTCGGCGTCGACCTCGGGTATCGTGCCATCAAGCTCGATCTGGACGATTTCGACGATTCCT
>CBDTYI010000107.1:0-8630 GCA_965364565.1 uncultured Gammaproteobacteria bacterium
GTGACGTGGGGCTGTAAGGACGGGTAGCGCCGTAAGGACCGACATAGTATTTCAGAAGTTGGTAATATTCGCAAGAACTATTATTTTATTACTGTATTCTTCTATTGTTCTCTATTGCGACCGCATTATGTGGCGCCGCAAGCTGAATCACGGCGGATTTGCATCCCTATCCGACCAAGACCCCGTGGCGCGGCCATTGCGGACAGCCTCGTGACAAGTACCCGCGCCGGCAGCAAACCGGTTGCTCGGGCAGTTTGCCCTGTATCGGAGCAGAGCCGGCACGGAGGGACTGCGCAAAACAGCCCCCGTGCCGCTCTCCCGGGGTGTGATCAGCGTGCTTCCAGTACGATATTGAAAGGCGTTTCCGCCGTCCGCCGCACGCTGCCGAAGCCGGCCTGATTCATCACTTCCGACAAGCGTCTCTGTCCGGCCTGGGCGCCAAGCGCGAGCCCGACTTCCTGGGACCTGGAGCAGGGGGTGCACACGGCGGTCGATGCGGCGTAGTACAGGCGGCTCACCGGATTGATGTTGTCCTGCACGCCGTCGCCGGCCGCCGGTTCAACCAGCAGTACGCTGCCGTCGGCTTTCAGCGACTGCCGCGCGTGCCGCGCGGCCCCTACCGGGTCTCCCATATCGTGCAGACAGTCCATGAAACAGATCAGGTCAAAATCTTTTTCAGCGTAGTCCTTGGCTTTGGCGACGTCGAAATGAACATTGCCGTTGAGACCGGCTTCTGTGGCGCGCTGGCGGGCGGTTGCGATGGACTCGACGTGACTGTCGAAACCGAAAAAACTGGAGTTGGGGTAGGCCTTCGCCATGACGATGGTCGAAGCGCCGTGGCCGCAACCCACGTCCGCGACCCTGGCGCCCGCCTGCAGTTTTTCTTCCACGCCGTCGAGTGACCTGATCCAGCTGGTGGTCAGATGCGCCTTGTAACCGGGTCGGAACAGCGACTCGCTGCCGCAGAACAGGCGGTGGTGGTGATCGGACCAGGCAATGCCGTCGCCGCTGCGAAACACCTCGCTGACCTTGTCTTCGTCCAGCCACAGCGCAGAAGCGACTTCGAGTGCGGGGACAAGGAATAGCGGGCTCGCCTCGTCGGCCAGTACCGGTATATGCTCGTCCGGCAGGCTATAGGCAGCGCTGTCGGCGTCGTATGAGACGTAGCCGCCGGCCGTCTGGTTGTTCAGCCACTCGCGTACATAGCGTTCATGAGTTCCGGTTTTCTCAGCCAGCTGCCGGGAGGTCACAGCGCCGCAACCGGCCATGGCCTTGTAGAGGCCGAGTTTGTGGCCGATGTTGGTCATCACGCCCGAAAAGGTGGCACTGATATCGGTGACAACCTGTCCGGCAAACTGCTCTACTTTGTGCATGTCGAGGTTCATGGCTATCGCTCCTGTGTGGTGGTTGGTTTGCTGCGATGTGAAACCAGCATAGGAGCGTGTTGCTTCCGCGAATACTCTGCATTGTGTAGCATCCAGCTACACAAACTGTAGTAATCAACTACACTTTCGTAACCTGCCCATCAAGGTTGCCGCTTATGGAATACGGTCAGTTTTGCCCTATCGCCAAAGCGACTGAGATTCTTGGTGAAAAATGGACACTGCTGATTATTCGCGAGCTGCTGATGGGAGGCTCCCGCTTTAACGAATTGCAGCGCGGATTGAGCCTGATTTCACCCACCATCCTGTCGAGGCGGCTGGACTCACTGGCCGAACGTGGCCTGGTGGTCAAGAAGAAGATTCCCGGCCAGAAAGGGTTCGAGTATTTCCCCACCGGGTCCTGCCGGGAACTGCTGCCCGTTATTCGCAGCCTCGGAGACTGGGGCATGCGTTGGGCGCGCTCGAATCTGGGCGACAAAGACTACGATGTCGAGCTGCTGATGCTGTATCTGAAACGCAGCATCGTGCCCGAGAAACTCGTCGGCAGGGAAACCGTCGTTCGATTCAAGTTCACCGATGTCGATCAATACCCGGACTGGTGGCTGGTGGCGAACGGGGAAGAAGTCGATATCTGTGTCAAGGACCCGGGCAAGGACGTTGATGTCTACTTTACCGTGAGCGTCAGAACCATGGCTGATATCTGGATGGGCGATAACAGCTACAGGAAAGCCATCGGTAACGGCGCTTTGAAAATCGTCGGTGACAAGGCGCTCACGCGCAATATCAGCTCATGGATGCAGAACAGCATCTTTGCAGGGCTGCCGCCGGCCAGCCAGATCTGATACCAGGGTCCGGTAATTCGGCGCACACGATACGTTGTATGAGATGGTTTTGACGGTCGGCGGCACTGCAGGAAAGAAACCGCCGCGGGAATTTGCCAGGGTGTCTCCCGATCGCGGCTCTGATCATTTCCGGCAGTACCTGGAAAATCTCGCCCGGGACATCGAGCCGTACGCGGGTTTTTTCCAGCCCCACACGGTGTTCTGGCGTGTCAGTCGCGAGCCCGCACTGCTGCTCGCCGGGATGCGGGCCCTGCTGCTGCAGATCGCGCATCCGAAGATCGCACAGGGTGTGGCGGATCACAGCCGCTATCGGGAAGATCCCCTGGGTCGTGGCATTCGCACCTTCACCGCGGTCTACAGTCTTGTGTTCGGTCGCCGGGAGGAGGCGATCGCGGCCGCCCTGCGGGTGCGGGCGGTGCACGACCGTGTGCACGGTCAGGTCGCCGATTCGTTGCCGCCCGGGATGGATCCGGCATACGATGCCAATGATCCGGAGCTGCTGTTCTGGGTGGCGGCGACGCTGCTGGATTCGACTGTCGTGGCCTACCAGCTGTTTGTCGAGCCGCTCAGCGCTGCGGATCAAGAGCGGTTGTATCAGCAGGCCAGGCGATTCGGGCAGTTGTTCGGCATTCCCGAACAACGTTACCCGGACAGCTGGGCGGATTTCCAGCGCTGGTGGCAGCAGATGCTGGCGAGCGAGACGCTGACGGTGACAGACACGGCGTGTGGTATCTATCGGGGCCTGCTGACCGGAAACTGGTTCACCCGGGTGCTCGCGCCGTTCAACTATGCGCTGGCCGCCATGCTGCTGCCCGACCGGCTGGTGGAGAGTTTTGGCATGCGCCGCAGCGCGCCGGTACGCGTGACTTTCCACGCCATTGTGTGGATCACGCGGGTGCTGGTTCGGCTGGTGCCACGCCGGTTGCGCGGCGTGCCTGCGGCGCGTCGTCGCGAGTAGCGTATTAGCCCGCGCGGCGCTCCTGGGTCTCCTTGATGACCGCTTCCGCGACATTCTTCGGGCAGGGCATGTAGTGCAGGAATTCCATGGAGAACTGGCCGCGGCCGGAGGTCATGGTGCGCAGGTCACCGATGTAGCCGAACATATCGCTCAACGGGCATTCCGCCTTGATGCGCACCCCGGTCGGGCCGGACTCCTGTGCTTTGATCATGCCGCGGCGGCGGTTGATGTCGCCGATCACGTCGCCGACGTGTTCTTCCGGGGTAAACACGTCCACTTTCATGATGGGTTCCATGAGCTGAGGAATGGCCTTCGGCATGCTCTGTCGGTAGGCGGCCCCGGCGGCCAGTTCATAGGCGATGGCGGAGGAGTCCACCGGGTGGTAGCCACCGTCCAGCAGGGTGACCTTGAAATCCAGGCACGGGTAACCGGCCAGCGGGCCGACTTCCATGCTCTTCTTGAAACCTTTCTCAACCGCCGGCCAGAATTCGCGCGGCACCGTGCCGCCGGTGACCTGCGATTCGAACTGGAAACCGCTGCCGGGCTCGCCGGGCTCGATGACGTAATCGATCTTGGCGTACTGTCCCGAACCACCGGTCTGTTTCTTGTGCGTGTAGCTGTCCTCGATGCGCTGGGTAATGGTTTCGCGGTAGGCGACCTGTGGTTTGCCGACCGTGACTTCGACACCATGGGTGCGCCTGAGGATGTCGACCTTGATATCCAGGTGCAGTTCACCCATGCCCTTGAGAATGGTCTCGCCGCTGTCTTCGTCGGTTTCGACACGGAAGGAGGGATCTTCCTGAATCATCTTGCCGATCGCGACACCCAGTTTTTCCGAAGCCGACTTGTCTTTCGGTGCCACGGCGATCGAGATCACCGGGTCGGGGAATACCATGGGCTCCAGGGTGGCAGGATTCTTCTCGTCACACAGGGTGTGCCCGGTCTGCACGTTTTTCATGCCCAGCACGGCGACGATGTCACCGGCCTGGGCGCTGGTGAGTTCTTCGCGCGAATCGGCGTGCATTTCGACAATTCGTCCGATGCGCTCGGTCTTGCCGGTGAAGGTATTGAGCACCGACATGCCTTTGGCGATTTTGCCCGAGTAGATGCGAATGAAGGTCAGGGCGCCGAAACGGTCGTCCATGATCTTGAAGGCCAGGGCGCGCAGCGGCCTGTCGACATCGACAATGGCGTATTCGCCGGTCTCATGTCCTTCCAGGTCCACTTCGGGCTGCGGTTTGACTTCCGTCGGGTCGGGCAGATAGTCCACCACCGCATCCAGGACCAGCTGAATGCCTTTGTTCTTGAACGCCGAACCGCAATAGGTCGGGAAGAAGTCCAGGGCAATGGTGCCCTTGCGAATACAGCGTTTGAGTGCATCGATGGACGGCTCCTCGCCCTCCAGGTAGCGCTCCATCAGGTCGTCGTCCTGTTCCACCGCGGTTTCAACCAGCTTCTCGCGCCATTCCTCCACCGCGTCGGCCATCTCGGCGGGCGGCTCCTGGATTTCATACGCGGTGGGGTCGCCCGAGGCGTCCCACACCCAGGCCTTGCGGGTCAGCAGGTCGACCACGCCTTTGAATTCATCTTCGATACCGATCGGCAGCACCATCACCAGCGGGTTGGCGGCCAGCACGTCCCTGATCTGTCCCACGACCCGGTAGAAATCCGCGCCCATGCGGTCCAGCTTGTTGACCAGGATGATGCGCGCGACTTCCGACTCGTTGGCGTAGCGCCAGTTGGTCTCGGACTGCGGCTCCACGCCCCCTGAGCCGCAGAACACGCCCACGCCGCCGTCGAGGACCTTGAGCGAACGGTACACCTCGATAGTGAAGTCCACGTGTCCCGGGGTGTCGATGATGTTCAGGCGGTGGCCGTTCCATTCACAGGAGGTGGCGGCAGACTGGATGGTGATGCCGCGCTCCTGCTCCTGCTCCATGAAGTCGGTGGTGGCTGCGCCGTCGTGCACTTCGCCGATCTTGTGAATCTTACCGGTCAGCTTGAGGATGCGTTCCGTGGTGGTGGTCTTGCCCGCATCAACGTGGGCGAAAATCCCTATGTTTCGGTATCTGGATAGATCAGTCATTGCTTTACTCTGCGGTTAATCGATCATCGATGCGGCAGTTTTATCACGGCCGGCACCACACACACGGCACCCGTTTCCTGAGGAAACAACGGCGCCGCATTATATAGGAGCGGCGCTGGATGTGTAAGAGAGGATTTGCGCCTGCCGGTGACGGCGTATCGGTCTGAATCTGCTTTCTGGTCGGGCCGGTGGGCGCGCCGCAAGGCCGCCCGGGGCGTTCGCGCCGGTTTTCTCCATCGCTCTTGTGCGTGCCTGGCAAGGTACTCTAGAATACTCCGCCAACGGATTGAGTCAAAACACGATTTGGGTGGGGACGGGTCATGTGTCGAGTCATCATCAGCCCGCTGCTTCTGCTCCTCGTTGCGCTGCCGACGCTGGCCGGTGCGGATGCCTACGACGTATCGTATGTATGGTCGCGCAGCCTCGACGGTGTGCGGGGCTACCGCGACCAGGTGGCGGGGGTGCTTGGGCCGGGGGTGGCGAAGGATCTCGAGGTGGTTTCCAAAGGTAACCTGTTCGGTCTGGTCTACGCGCGTCACGGTGACAGCGCCGGGGCCAAACGGGTGGCGCAGGCGCATACGCGCCTGTTGCGTTCCCGGGGTCTCGAGGCGGCTGCGCCGGTTCGTTCCGGCGGCTGGGCCCGGGTGGACGCCGAGCCTGCGGCCGAGCTGGCGTCGCTGGTACCGGTCAGCGTGCCGAAGGTTTCCCGCAGCAGGATGACGCCAACCGAGCGCACCCGTGAGATCCGCAACATCGAGGCCGCGGTCGAGGCCTACATCGAACGTCTGCGCGCTGAGGGCAAGCTCGCTCCCGACGAGCGCACCGGCTGGTCGGTGTACGACTTCACGACCGGTGAGAAGCTGGTCACCATCAACGAGGATATGCAGTTCCAGGCCGCCAGTCTGGTGAAACCGTTCATTGCAGCGGCGTTCTTTTACAAGGTCGAGAAGGGGGACCTGAAATACGGGAATACCAGCCGCCGCCATATGCAGCGCATGATCCAGCACTCGAACAATGCTTCCACCAATTGGGTGGCGCGGCAGGTGGGTGGGCCGCGGGCGGTGGAACGGATACTCAAACGACAGTACCCCGGTATTTTCCAGGAGACCCACCTGGTCGAGTACATACCGGCTAACGGTCGGACCTACCGCAACAAGGCGTCCATCCACGACTACAGTCGCTTTCTGTACGCAATATGGAAGGACGAGATCGCCGGCGCGGCTGAGATCAAGCGCCTGATGGCCTTGCCGGGATCAGACCGGATCTACACCGGAGTTCCGGAGGTACCGAAAGGCACCCGGGTCTACAACAAGACCGGCAGCACCGCGCGTCTGTGCGGAGACATGGGGATCCTCAGCGTGCGGGGCCGCGATGGCAGGCGCTATCCCTACACGCTGATCGGTGTCATCGAGAAAGAGCAGAGCGCCGCCGATTACACGACCTGGATCCGGTCACGCAGCGAAGTCATTCGCAACGTCTCCAGCATCGTCTACAAGGGCATCGCCCAGAACCACGATATCTAGTCCCGCGGTCGCAGTTGCGCCGGGGGCGTTCGCAACGCCGCGCGCGCAGATCGGGAGACGAACTCGGCTTGCCGAGCGGAAAAGGGCGGCCTGAGCGCGATTATTGCTGATGGCCGCATCAAAAGAATCTTGTCTCCGTGCCTGCCGAAGCGGCGTTTTGCGGCTTGACTTCGGCGCCGCTTCTCGTCCCTCGCGAAGCCTGTTATGCACACCGGTAACACGCCGGTAATAACCTGTGTGGGTAAAACCACATTTGCTTCATGTCAGGTCGACAAAAGTGTTATAAGATATTGTTTTAAATAATATATATGATATGAGCAAAAAACCACCAATTTAATCAGAATCCACCAGTTATCAGGCATTCGGTGCTTTCGCGGCTCATTTTCCACAAACTTATCCACAGCTTCTGTGGAAAAGTCAGAACAAGGTCAAAATCGTGTCTGACGCCGGGCTTGTGAAATAATGCCGGCCATGTCAACAGGAGTCAGGGAGAGGCCGGCATGAAAGCCACCGCGGAATTCCAGCTCGTGCCGATTGGGCAAGGGGTCTCGGTCAGACGCGAGATCGGCCGGGTGGTCGCGCTGCTGCAGGAGCACGACTTCATTCTGGAGACCCACGCCTCGGGGACCAACATCGAAGGCGAACTGGGGCAGATTCTCGCCGCCGTGGCGCAGGTGCACGAGGCGCTGCACGCCGAGGGCAGTGTGCGGCTGGTCAGTTATCTGAAGCTGGAAACGCGCACCGACAAGACACCGACCCTGGCCGGTAAGCGCCTTTAGGGCGCGGCTTGGTCGTCCAGCACGAACGGTGGCAGCGGGCAGTGCAGTATGGTGCACACGGCGCGCAGCAGTTCAGCCTCGCTGACCGTGACGCTGCCATCGTGGGCAATGGTGGTGGTCAGCGCCTTGACCAGTTCCTCCTTGGCGACGGCGGGCAGCCGGTCCAGGGTGTCCAGCGCCGTGTCCATCTGCCTGACCCATTGTTGCGGCGCCTGGTAGTCGGGCCAGTCGATGTTGTTGGGCAGCAGCGCCAGCATCCCGACCTGGTAGGCGTCGCGCGCCGTCTGGTCACCGTCCGCGTGGCCGAGATGCGCAACCACCGAGAACAGGGTGTGCAGCGGGTCGATGCTGTTGACCAGCTTGATGCGGCGCTGGCTCGCCGGCCGCCCGGGATGTTCGGCATCCCTGAGGTGCGACAACAGGGCGCGCGACAACAGGTACTCGAAGGTATCCACCCGGCCGTCGCTCTGGATGAGTTCATCGACCAGTGCCACGAAGGTCTCGATCTGGTCGCGCGGGCGCTGCCGCAGTGCCGGGAAGGCCAGCTCGAGCAGCGGCAGCCGGAACGGCGCGCCGAGTTGGTCGACCCTGGTGTGCAGTTTCTCGATCAGCGCCAGGTGCTCGGCAGCGAACGAGGCCGACAGCCGGGCCAGCTGGCGTGCGCGGATAGCCTCGTTTGAATCCAGCAACAGGGCGACGCTCAGCAGCAGGGCGCCGCTGTGTGAGTGAGCGGCGTGGTACAGCAGTTCCGGAATCCGGCGTCGCAGCTCGGCGGCGTGTTCGATGTGCTGCTCCTGCGGGTTGCCGATGGAGTCGCTGACCGCGCCCGGTGTGAGTATGATCAGCGACTCCATCAACCGGTTCCACTGCGTCTGCGTGGTGCGGGTTTCGGACGCCGCACCGCTGCGCTCCTGCTCCGCGGCGGCTTCACGGGCGGCGGTTTGTCGCGCCATGTCGCGCAGGTAGGCGGCCGGGTCAAAGCCCGGGTCCAGCGCCCGGATGCGTGCCTCGATTGGCGGGTGGGTCGCGTAGAGTTTGAGAAATGCGCCCAGGCCATTGG
>CBDTYI010000108.1:0-8610 GCA_965364565.1 uncultured Gammaproteobacteria bacterium
CGGAGTTGACCCGGTTGTAGCGCGCACCCAGCTGCAGGTCCCAGCCCTCGGCCAGTGCACCGTTCCATTCCGTAAAAAAGCCGTACACGTTCCGCTCTATATTGTTGAAATTGTCAACGCGGAAGGCGGGGTTGTTCACCGGATCGGTGATCGTCGCATCGTTCTCGTCAAGATGCCCGTCCACGCCCAACATCAGAGAGCCGGACGCCAGAGCAAACGACACATCGACCCGGTAACCGAGACCGTCCGAGCTGGTATTGTTCAGCCGCGTCATCATCGGGTTGGGCGGGTTACGCAGCTCGTAGTTCGACATCTTGTGATTGACGTCGGTCCAGAAGCCCTGCGCATGCAGGTCGTACTGGCCAATGCGACCGTTATATTCGCCCTGCACGATCGATGTGTTGATCAGTACGATGTCCATGGGCAGCGCCGGTGTGCCGGTGGGGTCGGTCTCGTTGCGCCGTACATCGACCAGGAATTCCTGAGCGCCGGTCCGGAAACCGTAACCCGCGCCGAAGTTGTTGCGCTCGTGGCGCGACGCACGGATCTTGCCGCTCGAGTACTCGATGTTGCCGCCGTTCTCCCGACTGCCGTACAGGTCCAGCTTGTGGGTGCGGGTCGCCACCGAACCCAGGCCGCCGACGTCGTAAGAGCTATCGACCGTCGCGCCGCCGCCCGTGATTTCGGCTCTCGCCGTGGCGTCATCGCTGCTGGCAAACTCGCCGCGCCGCGCCTCGGCGATGATGGTGCCGCCCAGAGTTTCGGCTCCGGAGCTGACCGGTGCGATGCCGCGCACGACCTGCAGCGAGCCGAGCTGACTGCGGGGAACATAGGAGAGTGCCGGGTCCATACCGTTGGGACCGCCGCTGTTGATGTGGATGCCGTTGACCCGCACGTTGACCCGGTCACCGTACATGCCGCGATACTGGGCGAGGCCGGTAAGCGGCCCGTTGCGGTTCACGTTCGCCCCGGGCGCTGTGCGCAACAGTTCGGCGGTATCCGGCGTGGTTACCGGCTGCTGCTCCAGCTCGACGGGATACAGTGAGGCGCCGGCCGTTTCCTCGTCCTCAACCGTCATGGTAGGAAGTTGTTGCGTCTGCTCGGCTACACCGGACGAGGAGAAAGCCAGACAAAAAACGCAGCCAAAAGAAACCCTGTGCCGCGTTAGAACGGCAGGCAATGAATACATCAGGCACTCCTCCTAGAGACCGGGCACTTTCTTGATTGATTTTCGCGGCCAGTCTAGCATCGCCACAGGAGGCTTTGGATGCGGTAAATTGTCGCAGGGTTTGGCGTGGAGCAGATTCTGCCTGCCGGAAGCTGTGCGGTCCGGGCCAGGGGCCGATGCCTCTGATACGGGCAGCAGCGCAAAAAAAAAGCAGGCCAGTGCGACACTGTTGCCTCACTGGCCCAAGCTACGAGCAAGCGGGCGCTTGCGCGGTTTGAACCACCCTAAACCACGTGGCTTCTACAGCGACGGACAACTGATACCGTCAACTTTGCACTCCTTCAGTTCGACGATGACTTCGTCGGTCAGATTGACCTCCAGAAAGACCCCGATCCCCTGGGCGCGGTATTTGCGCTCTTCCACGCCCGGCTCGAGAGGGGTGAAATCCCGGGTGACAAGACAGGGCGCCGCCGCGCTGCAGAATGCCTCAGCCAGACCTTCAGGAACCAGATAGTCAAGGCTTTCGGGGTCTTCGCTTTCTCCACCGAAGACATAGTCGACTGACAACACCTGGGCAACATCCTCGGCGTTGCCGAGCGAAACTTCCTGGCGATAGGCGCGTCCGACAGACAGCGAGTCAAAGGGCAATACGTCGGGCACCAGAATACCGGGTTGGTCCCCGTCGCGGAACGGCTTGAAGGATCCATCGATGCTCACCAGCTCAGGGATCGGAGGGCTATCCTCTTCGAAGGTCTCGAAATCACGGGCCAGTTCACCGCAGTACCAGACGTCGCCCGTTTCTATTTCGCGGGCGTACCAGTCATCGGTGTCCTCGATAACTTCGCCGTTTTCCTCCACCAGATCATTTACCACCAGGCAGGTTACGCCGTCGCTGTCCTCGGTGACGCCGATTTGTTTGGTGACAAATTCACCGGGCTCATCCGCGTCTTCCAGGACCGTCACGGTAATGGTTTCGGTGATAGCCTCGCCCTCTTCATCGGTAAACTCACTTTCGTATTTCCACCTGTTGCCGACCGCCAGCGGGAACCAGGTGTTGCCACCCAGGTCAAAGGCGTCGGGATCAAAGTCTGGGTCGTAGGCCCCCTCACCCACCAGATCGCAGACTTCCAGGCGGGCGTCGAACTGCTCTTTGCAGAGCTCGCGGAATTCTGAATTTTCCGTCTGGGCTTCTTTTTTGCAGTCTCGCCTTTCGTCTCGATCGCTCAGGTTGAGACAGATCGCGCTGGCGATCAGCAGGTCGTCTCGCGCCTCCGCCCGGCAGGCCTGCAGGGCCAGCCGGGCGGTTGTCGAACAGACTCGGCGTTTTCCGTCCCGATCGCCACTCTCACCATCGTCTCCATGCGCCAACACCGGGCCCGGCGATAGCAGCGCGCCCGCCGCGATTAGCGCCGCTCCGAGGCCGGGCAGCCCGAATCCATAGCCTGTCACTTGCGGATTGTCTGTAAACGTTCGCATTTTTGTCGCCTCCTGTATGAGAAGAATTCACAATGCCACCGTAAGACGTAATCCTAAGCGCGACCGCGTTACCCGGCGCTGTCTGCATCATTACCAAATGGCAAGGTAGCGCTGCGTCACGCCCAAGCCTGCAATCGTCACGCTGTTGCTTGAGAAGTTGTTAAGGCAGGGGACGCGGAAAGCCAAACTCGGCCGAACCACGAGGCCGCGGGCCCGGCACTGCTGCGGCTCGGAAATCCGAGCTGCACCCTGGTCGGCAGCAACTTACGGCTGCGAGTAAGCTGCCGCAATGGCAGATCCGGGCGCCTATCGAGATTCGGTTAGAACAGGGTATAAATGAATGGAGCGACCGCCGAACCTTGCGTCAGAACAATCAGGGCGCCCAGCAACAGCATGATGATAATGATAGGCGCCAGCCAGAATTTCTTTCTGATTTTCATGAACGCCCAGAGGTCTTTCAATAGCTCCAGCATCAGAACGGTCGCTCCACGCTATCTTTAGAATCGTTATGACTTTTCACCCGGTACGTCGACACCCCGTCATCCAGTTTGCGATGCATGGGGTCTTTGCCGAACAGTCGCATGACCAGGCCGAACGGCAAGAACAGTCCGTAGAACAGGACACCCAGGATCAGGCGGGTATTGATCCAGTTCATGACGTGACCGAATTTCATCCAGCCAGCATGCACGGGTTGCAGTGCGCGCGGCGCCAGCAACGCCGATATTACCAGCAAGGCTGCGAGCAGCCACGGCCAGCGGGGATAGTTCAGGCTGAACAGCCAGGGAATCAGCAAACCGAATAGCGCCACAACCATGGCGCCCGTTGTCAGTCCGAACTTGCGGTATCCTGCCTGGCTCAGTGGCTCGATGGAATGCTTCATTGTCTAGTCCAGCTCGTACTCATCCCGCCAGTCGCCCTCCTCCCGCCAGTCGGGCTGATCTTGCTTGGCGAGTAGAAGATTCTCCACCACAAGATAATCCATTTCGGTACGCATGAAACACCGGTAGGCATCTTCCGGGGTGCACACAATAGGCTCGCCGCGCACATTGAACGACGTGTTGACCAGCACAGGACAACCGGTCTTGTTCTGGAACGCTTCCAGCAAAGCGTGGAACCGCGGATTGGTTTCCCTGTGCACAGTCTGAACACGCGCCGAATAGTCCACGTGCGTGATCGCCGGGATCTGGGAGCGCGGAATATTGAGCTTGTCGATCCCGAACAGCTGCTGTTGTTGTTCCGTCATGGGGCAGCATTTTTCCCGCTTGACCGGCGCCACCAGCAACATGTAGGGGCTGCGGCGATCCAACTCGAACCAGTCTGAGACCCGGTCAGCGAGCACGGCCGGGGCAAAGGGACGGAATGATTCCCGGTACTTGATTTTCAGATTCATCACCGACTGCATTTTCTGACTTCTGGGATCGCCGATAATACTGCGGCCGCCCAGCGCACGCGGTCCGAACTCCATGCGGCCCTGGAACCAGCCGACTACGTTCTCACCCGCCAGGATGTCGGCCAGACGCGGCATCAAGGCCGCGTCATCCAGAACCTCGTACACGGCATGCACCGAATCCAGCCTCGCCCGGATACTCGAATCGTCATAACGGGGTCCCAGGTAGGCGCCTCGCATCGCATCGCTGCCGTTGACCTGGCGCGGATTTTCCAGATACTCGTGCCACACGGACAGCGCGGCACCCAGTGCCCCGCCAGCGTCGCCTGCCGCCGGTTGTATCCAGATGTCCTTATAGGGCCCCTCACGCAATATCCGCCCGTTGGCAACGCAATTCAACGCTACGCCGCCGGCCAGACACAGGTAGTCGACACCGAGCTCCCGGTGTACGCTACGGGCGATTTTCAGGACTACCTCTTCGGTTACCGCCTGTACGGAACGCGCAATATCCATTTCGCGCTGCGTAATCCGTGCTTCGGGCCTGCGCGGCGGACCGCCGAACAGCTCATCAAACCGGCTGTTGGTCATGGTGAGCCCGGTGGCATAGTTGAAATACCGCATGTCGAGCCGGAAGCTGCCATCCGCCTTGACATCGAGCAGTCGGTCGAGAATCAGGCCAACATATTTCGGTTCGCCATAGGGCGCCAGCCCCATCAGTTTGTATTCGCCGGAGTTCACCTTGAAGCCGGTGAAGTAGGTGAATGCCGAATACAGCAGCCCCAGGGAGTGGGGAAAATCAATTTCCCACTGAGCTGTCAGCGAGTTCCCCTCGCCCAGCCACACCGAGCTGGTGGCCCATTCACCGACGCCATCGAGGCACAGTACCGCCGCCCTGTCGAAGGGACTGGGAAAAAACGCCGATGCCGCGTGCGACTTGTGGTGAGCCGTGAACAGCAGCGGCGGCAACTGCAGGTCGTTGCCGGCACGCTCACCCGCCAATGCCGCCAGCTCATTCCTAAGCGTCGTTTTGAGAAACAGTTTGTCCTTCAGCCAGATCGGCATGGAGGCAAGAAAAGACTTGAACCCGGAGGGCACGAAAGCAAGATAGGTTTCCAGGAGTCGCTCGAACTTGACGAGCGGCTTGTCATAGAACACCACGTAATCCAGGTCCTGAAGACCGAGGCCGGCTTCGTCCAGGCAATAGCGGACGGCGTCAGCCGGAAATCCGGCATCGTGTTTGCGGCGCGAAAAACGCTCTTGCTGGGCCGCGGCAACAATGCCCCCGTCCACCACCAGCGCCGCCGCGCTGTCGTGGTAGTAGGCTGAAATACCGAGAATATTAGTACTCATCAGGGCGAATCATAGCGCATATCCGATACGCGCCGCGCCTGCCCGGCACCACTTCCGGGCGGTCGGCGGCCCTCCGGTCCGGCAGGCCTCAGGCCAACCCTGCCATGCCGCTGCTGTGGGAGTGGAACGGCGCCCGCTCATTGGTCTGCAGCAGTAGTGCGAATAGGGCGCATCGATCACGATCTGCCCCGGCGGCTGCCCGGGTGGACTAGAATGCCACCGACAGCATGGCGCCCACCCGATCCACCTGGTCGTAGGGTTCATCGTCCGCGTTGCTCGCAAGCTCGCCCGAGAACTCGCCGTGCAGGTATTCCACCGTCAGGCTGGCGCGCCTGCCAAGGCGCCAGGTCGCCGCCGCACCGACCTGGTAGAGAGGTTCGTCCTCCAGCTCCCGGCTGCCCTCGAATCGCAAGGCGATGTCGAAGCTCGGGTAGCCGACGTAGACCAGCTCGGCATTCCAGGCGCGTGGTCGATCACGGTCGTTGTCCAGCTCCCGAAACGAGCCGGTTGCCGCCAGGCCTTCCAGCGTCAGCTCGAACTGCTCGCCCGCCCACAGGATATAGGCGCTCAAGCCGGATACCCGCCGCTCGTAGCGGTCGTTGTCGTCCTCCAGGGGCCGGCTGTCGGCGTCGGCCAGATCGGACAGATAGCTTAGACCGGCGGACCAGGTCTGGTTGAACCAGAACTCGGTCGCCAGGCCCCAGTCCCAGCGCCCCGCGTTGTTGTCTGCACTGCGCGCCCTGCCACGGTAAGTGAACAGCGACAGGTCGAAATCATCACTCGGCCCGTAGGCAAGCACGGCGGCCTCCCTGACCTGGGTTTCGCCGAATTCCACCAGCGGCCCGCTGACGAAATTGCTGAAATAGACACCGAAGGGCAGATACTGCTTGCCCAGCGCCAGCTCCCAGGGACCGGTCTCGAGGGCCAGCACCGCTTCGTCGGTTTTCAGCTTGTCATCGTCGGTGTCGTACTCGAGGATCAGCTCGGCCGTGCTGAAGTCCCACGGCGTTGCCACCAGGCCCAACTGAAACGTGGCGCTATCGTCGCGGCCGGTATCGTCGGATGTTCCACCTTTGGCGTCGAAATCCTGGTACAGAACCTCGACCTCGGCCAGCCCGGAAGCGGTCAGCCAGGGCGTGATCCGGCGTTTCAGGCCCACCTCGCGCTGCTCCTCGCGGGTGCGGTACAGACGCTGGGTCGGCGTATCCGCCAGCGCCTCTTCAACCGGCCGGTCCGGCAGTGGCTGTTCGACCGGCGCTTCAGCCAGTGCCTGTGCCGGGAACACACTGCCCAGGGAGACGCAGAGCGCCCCGTACACCAGCAGCCTGTCGGGTCGAAACGGTAACGGTGGCAAGAGCAGTGTTCCTGGCAGTTTCTTGATCCCTGTCGCAGTGTACGGGCACCGCCATGCAAATAGAATCTCGCTCACTCTGCGTGTGCAAACCTGTCCGCGACTCGAAACCGGACGCGGTCGCCCGCCAGGCGTGGCTTGTCTCAGCAGTCTGACCCGGGCTGATTAAGCAAGTGTGGCCGGGGCATTAACAAACGGTAATGTGCCGGCCCGGATCCGGACCTATTATGTGAATATGCATATCCTGTTGATCGAGGATGACGCGGAGGCTGCGGCTTACCTTCGCAAAGGCCTGTGCGAGAGCGGGCATCAGGTGGATCACGCCGCCGACGGCGAGGACGGACTGCATATGGGCCTCACCGCGCAATACGACGTGCTGGTGGTGGACCGCATGCTGCCGGGGCGCGACGGCCTGTCGGTCATTTCCATGTTGCGTGCCGGCGGCGACCGGACACCCGCGCTGGTGTTGTCGGCGCTGGGTGAAGTGGATGATCGCGTTGCCGGCCTGAAGGCCGGTGGCGACGACTATCTGGTCAAGCCATACGCTTTCCGGGAGCTGCTGGCGCGTCTCGAGGCGCTGGCAAGACGCGCTCAGCCGCAGGCGCAGCAGACCCGGCTGCAGGTCGCCGATCTGGTCCTCGACCTGCACGCCTACAGTGTCACCCGCGCCGGCGAGCGCATCCACCTGCAGCCCCGGGAGTACCGGCTGCTGGAGCTGCTGATGCGTCATCAGGGCGAGGTGGTGACACGCACCATGCTGCTGGAACAGGTGTGGGACTACAACTTCGATCCGCAGACCAATGTGATCGATGTGCACATCAGCCGGCTGCGCGCCAAGATCGACCGCGATTTTGACCGCCCGCTGCTGCACACCGTACGCGGCGCCGGGTACAGGCTCGGTGAAGATGTCTGAATTCACCCGGCTGGTGCGCACCACCGCGGTACGGATCGCGCTGCGCTATGTATTGATCTACGCGCTACTGGTCGGTGCCGCGCTGGCGGTGTTCTACTGGGCCACGGGGCGCTATGTCGATGCCCAGCTGTATGCCGGCATGGAAGAGGATTTCCGCTCGCTGCGCGATCGCTACGATCGGGGCGGCGCCGAAGCGCTGGCGAGCCTGATGCGGTCGCGCAGCGAAGCGGCTGCCGCTGAGGGGCGTTTCTACCTGCTGGTGGACAAGGACGGCCGCACCGTTTCCGGCAACCTGCTGGGCCTGCCCCCCGAAGACCCACTGCCGCTCGACGCTAAGCTGCACGTCGTTTGGGTGGAAGACGACATCATTCCGCTGACCAGCTACGACGACGACGCCTACTGGCCGGTGATCGGGACCGTGTTACCGGATGGCTCCCGCCTGGTGGTGGCCCGCAGTGTCGAGAATGCCGAGGCGCTGCAGCTCTACAGCCTGTATGCGCTTTTCGCCTTGCTGGCCGTGATCGTCTTCCTTGCCTTGACCATGGGGCTGCTGGTCGGCCGCAGCATCCTGAAACGCATCGACGCCATCAGCGACACGGCGCAACATATCATGGCGGGAGATCTGGGCCAGCGCATGCCGGTCAGCGCGCGCGGCGATGAGTTCGACAAACTGTCTCAGCATCTCAACCAGATGCTGGAGCGCATCGAACAGCTGCTGAAAGGTATGCGCGAGATAACCGACAATGTGGCACATGATCTGCGCAGTCCGCTGACGCGCCTGCGCAACCGCCTGGAAGTCACCCTGCTGCAGCGGCGCGATGAAACCGAATACCGCGCGGCCATGCAGGATGCGATCCGCGACGCAGAGTCACTGCTCAAGACGTTCAACGCGCTGCTGCAGGTTTCCCAGGCGGAGGCCGGCACGGTGCGCGCCGAGCTGAGCCCCATCGACGCGGCACAGCTGG
>CBDTYI010000109.1:0-8500 GCA_965364565.1 uncultured Gammaproteobacteria bacterium
TCGGCGGCAGCTTCTACTCGGTCAGCATGCTGCCGCCCGCCTGGCAGACCGTCACGCTTTTTAATCCGGTGGTCTACTTGATCAGCGGATTTCGCTGGAGCTTCTTCGAAGTCTCGGATGTGAGCGTGACTCTGAGCTTCTGCATGGTGCTGGTGTTTCTGGCGGTTTGCCTGCTCATTGTGTGGTGGATGTTCAAGACCGGCTATCGCTTGAAGCAATAAGCGGCTATTCGCCGCTCTCGACGGCCGCTTTGATCCGGGTTTGCGAGCTGAAGGTCACAGGCGCCCTCCCGGGGGCGCGGTAATAAGCCGGTTCGTGAACTGGATCACAAAGTACGACTGTGCCTGAGCCTAACATGGTCCGAGATACCCTTCAGACCAATCGGGGCGCTCCGGTTTGCCATGTACTTAGAAGAAATCTGTCTGACCACAACTGATGCTGATCCTGAGCCACTGCAGTCCGGGGAACCGGCGCAACAAGTGGCGGAGCTGGAGCAGATTAACCGGATGCGGCGCTGCCGATCGCAGTTCACGCTTTACAGCAATCATCGCCTGGCCGTCAGAACGCAGGGCGCACTGCAGAATCCCCGCGACTACGACGTCGATCTCGGCATCCTCGATCCACATCCCAGACGCCAGCTCAGGATAGCCTGGCACTATGTTCTGGGTTTCGCTGTCATGTCTGGGGCGGCGGGATTCCTGGGGTTTTTCAGCGCAACCACCAACGGCACGCTGCTGTCGGTCGTGGCGATCGGATTTGCCGCGCTCAGCCTGGTGCTGGCATTGTATTGCAGTCATGATCGGCTGGTGTTCTACAGTCAGCACGGGCGCGTACCGCTGGTGGTGCTATTCAATCGATTGCCGGACCGAGCGACCCTGGATGCATTTACCGACGCACTGGTACAGGAGATCGAGGGCGCCAGGGTTCTTTACCCGCCTACCAGCGAAACACTGAGCGAAGAACTCAAGGAACACCGGCGCCTCAGGGAGGAGGGCGTCATCTCCTGCCGGCGATACGACATCGTCAAGCAGCGTATCCTGGGCCAGCACAACCGCGCGAAACTCGCCTAGTCAGCGCCGCTCTTTATTATCTTCAGTTATCGGTCTTGAGTTGCTCAGGCAAGGGTAGAACATTGACGTCGGAGCGTGCCTCAACTTCCTCGTAAGGGACACCTGCAGGCGGCGCATCCTGGGTGTACTGCCAGACCCCCTGTGTGTCCCGCCACTTGTACAGAGTTGCCGAAGTCGACCTCAGGCCTGCATCCCTGAGCAAATCATCCGCGTCTCTGCGCAGCTCCGGGCTCCACCAAAGAACCAGTGCGACGACGATACTGAGCATGAGCAAACGCAGCAGGAAAGGTTTCATAACGCCCCAATCGGGTTTCAAGTTGTCAACGCTTGTCTAGAACCTATCTCATAATCCGCCGCGGCCGCGACCGTGGCGATTTTGCCCCAGGGGGTTGCGTCCGAAATACCGCCCTGCGGTGTTGCAGCGCTTGCCCGTAGGTCAACTACTGTGCGGCGCGCTGCGCCTTGCAGGACGGCATTTCGGACAGCAACGCGGCTCGCGCGGGATTATGAGACAGGTTCTAGGCTGTCGTTCATAGTAGCGCGCAAACCGGGGCAGCACCATCCCTCACCTCTGATATGCCTGATGCCGTGGTTGGTACTTGCCGCTTTCAAATGACCTGGGCGTGCAGATGCTGTCGCCGTACCCGCATCAGAATGGTACCCGCGTCGGTACGTTTCGGGTCGTAGCCGACGATCATCAGGTGGTGTTGTGTTTCATTGAAGTGCGCATGTGTCACTCCCTCCATCCGTTTCATGATCGACTCGATGCTCTTGCGGTGGTACTCATCCAGAAGCTCCTCAATGTGCACGATTACGCTGGTCTTCAGATGGCTGTTTCTTAGCTGTTGGATTGGCATTCTGACTGCTCCTCGTTCCTGCTTTGACCAAGGAAGGTTCAGCAATGCCTGTGCCAGAACTGACTTTGAAAGTGATAACAGGAGGTTATCCTTTCTGACCATCAGTTCCTCAGGCACAGTATGTCTCTTGGCCACGACAAGGCGCCAGCCACTGGCGCCAGCAAACGGAATCTGTTCGCTTTTCCTTGTTCCCCGCCGGCGACGTAGCGGACATCGGGCGAACCGGGCTGTCCGCACCAGTCGGTTCGCCACGCGGTTCTTCATCACAGGTTGCTTTCACAAACGCGACTGTCTAACGTATCGCCTCCGGTGACCATCACTCGCTCACCAGATACGCCACAGAGGGAGAAATTCGATGTCAAAGAAAGCTGCTACCAGTCCGTTAGCCCTGGCCCTGGGCGCCGTGTTCACGATTTCGCTGGCAAACACGTCCATCACCAGTGCCGCGGATAACCCGTTCAGCATGAAACCGCTCAGCGGCAACGACTTGATGCTGGCGGAAGGCAAGTGCGGCCAGGGCAAATGCGGAGCCGGCAAGGGCGAAGAGGGCAGATGCGGCCTGTATCGTATGGATGCTGATGGAGATGGCAAGGTCAGCAAAGAGGAATTCATGCAGGGGCATGAAGGGATGTTCAGACAGATCGACAAAAACGGTGATGGCTTCATCGATGAGGCCGAGCGCGACGCCCACATGAAGGAAATGTTTGGTTCCATGAAAGGAGGAAAATGCGGCGAAGGCAAGTGCGGCGGCGCGAAATAGGAAAACATCAAGAAGGGGCGGGAGGATCGAACAATTGTCCCTCCGTCTCTTTTTTCGCTGTCTCCGCGCTCCTTCTGGCGATAGCCAGTAACGCTTTCGGTGGCGATGCCGCTGATGCGTATTTCTCCGCTGTGGAGCGGGAGGTTTTCGATGAACTGAATCTCGCCCGCACCGATCCAAAGCAATACGCAGAGTTTCTCGCCGCAATGCGACCGTACTTTAATGGCAACCACCTCCAGCAGCCGGGCCAGCCGATACTGATCACCAAGGAAGGCGCGCCGGCAGTCGATGAAGCCATCGAGTTTCTGCGCGCCATGCAACCTTTACCGCCCCTGATACCCTCGAGGGGCCTGTCACTGGCCGCCCAGGCGCATGTCGACGATCAGCAGAGCGGCGCGATGGGGCACACGGGCAGCGACAACAGCCAGCCCTGGGAGCGAATGAATCGCTATGGCGTCTGGCAGGACGAGGTCGCCGAGAATATTGCCTACGGCGGTTACAGCACCAGGGGCGTCGTCATTCAGCTGATTGTCGATGACGGCGTGCCCGGGCGTCAGCACCGGGTAAACATGTTCAACCCTGACTACCGGTTCGTCGGAGTGGCTTGCGGTACTCACGCCCGCCTGCATGACATGTGCGTCATGGATTTCGCAGCCCGGTACTCGGAGCAGGAATACGCCTCAGACGACGATTAGACACCGTCTGAAGCAGGAGCACAGAATGTCAACCGTTCCCTCGCTGGTGCGTTGACAGGGTACACGGGCCGCAATTTCCAGCGCCCGAACAACCCGAAACCCTGGGGGAACAATCATGTGCACTCGATCAGATTCCGGTAGTAAATCCAGCAGTTGGCCGCGAGCCGAGGGGCCGGGCCTGGCCTGGCTTGTGGTTCTGGCAACCATTTTCATTCTGGCCGGATGCGGTGGCGGCGGCAGCGAGAACCAGAGTGGCAGCGGGGAAGTCGTCATTTCGTTGACGGATGCGGAAGGTGATTTCGCAACCTACACGGTCGATGTTGTGTCCCTCAAGCTGACGCGCCTGGACGGCACCGAGGTCGAGACTCTGCCCCTGGTCACCCGCGTTGACTTTGCCGAATACACGGAGGTCGCCGAGTTCCTGACTGCGGCCACAGTACCCGACGGGCGCTACGTGAAGGGCAGCCTGGTACTCGATTACTCCAACGCGGATATCCGTGTGGAAGACAGCACCGGGGACGCACAGCCCGCAACCGCGATTGTCGACAGCCAGGGTAATCCGATCGAACGGCTGGAAGTCGACGTCATGCTGGAAGGGCGCAGCGCCTTGCCGGTAGCACCAGGTATCCCGAAGCACCTGCTACTGGACTTCGACCTCGAACAATCCAACAGCGTGGTTTTCGCCGGCGGCGACGTGACCGTAACCGTCGCGCCGGTACTGATCGCGGAAGTCGATCCGCAGCTGCCCAAGGTGCACCGGCTGCGAGGTCCGCTGCAAAGCGTCAACGTGGCGGAAAACCGCTTTCGCCTGTTTATCCGGCCGTTCTTCCACCCGATACGCACCGGTCCACGTCACTTCGGCGGCCTGGCCGTGCACACCGGCGACGCAACCTTCTACGAAATAGACGGGATGAGTTACCAGGGCGCGCCCGGACTGACGGTCCTGGACACCCTGCCACAGTTCTCCGCCGTGGTCGCCAGGGGGGACCTGCGGTTCAATCCCTTGCGCTTTGAAGCGCGCGAGGTCTACGCCGGCAGCAGCGTGCCGGGCGGGACACTCGACGCGGTGCGCGGAAGTGTAGTAGCGCGCACAGCCGATGACGCCATTATCGTCAAGGGCGCTACCCTGATACGCCAGAACGGGGCGGTAGTGTTCAACGATTCGGTGACCGTCCACCTGGATGGCAGCACCACAGTGACCCGGCAATTGTCGATGGGCAGGTTCGATATCGATGACATCTCGGTGGGGCAAAGAATCGTGGTGTTCGGCACCGTCACCAACGATGCCGTCAGTGACCTGCAGCTGAGCGCCGCCAACGGTTATGCGCGCATGCGCTTGTCGACACTGCGCGGTCGCGTTGCGGCGCTGCCCGCGGCCCAGTCCTGGCTGGCCCTCAATCTGGCTTCCATCAACAACCGCAGCGTCGAACTGTATGACTTCACGGGTACAGGTTTCGATCCGGACAGCGACGCCGATGCGGATTTCTATGAGATCGACAGTGGCGGCCTGGCCCTCGAGGCTATCAGCTTGGGGGACAGCATTGCGGTTGCCGGGTTCCCGACCGCCTTTGGCAGTGTACCGCCGGACTTCGCGGCACAGACCGTGGCGAAGTAGTCGAAATCGGGGTCAGAGAACAATGAGTTCTAATGTCAGCCGATATTGCTCTCTGACCCCTGTTTACTGCAGCACGATCCGCCACAGGCCCGTGTACCAGAGCATTGCAGCGGTCACAACAATATAGGCAAGCGCGGCCATCGTCGCGGGCTCCCGGTGCCGGAACTGATACCCCAGCATGGCAAACGTGCCCAGCCTGGTGGCACGCGACAACAGGGGGAAAATATGTGCTTCGATTTCGCCCTCGGCATACAGCGCTTTGCGATTACCGGTCTGGATCGGGAACAAGTGATTGCCGTGAGCGAGAATCCGCCGCGTGTAGACAAGCATTTCAGGATCCACCGTGAGGTGTCGACCGTCGTGCAATTGTACGTGCAGGTAACGCCCGTCGCTGCCGAGCCTGTTGCGCAGGTGCCGCAACCCGAGATAGCCCAGCACCGGAGCACCGAGAGCGAGCACACCGAGCACCGTGAGCATCTCGCCGATACCGGTGACACAAGTCGCTGCCAGCTGGGCTGCCTTGTCATCCAGCAGGCTGTTCAAGAGGTACCAGAGATAACCCACAAGCCCCACCATAGCGGCAGTCACAACCAGCAGCATCCGCTGCGCGATACGCACAAATTTCGCGGTTTTGGCGTCGCGCACCAGCCAGTGCAGGCGTGCGCTGCGCGGCTCCACGGCGGCGGTTGGCTCCAGCGTCGGCGCCTGCAGCCGTGGGCTGAATCGCTGGCCTCTCGGTGTCGCCCAGACCGCCATCGCGATCATGAACAAACCGAACGCTGCCATTCCCACAAGGGCGAGATCCGCCATGGTGTCGGCGTCAGCTCGCTCTGTGACCGCCGCGTCGAGTATCGCCTGCACCCGCTGGTCCCCAAATGGCGTCATTGCAAGAGAGTCAGTATCGACGCGCAGAATCTGGAAGTTATCCATGTCGGTAACCAGCATATTCTGATCCACGCGGACCACATCGGTGGGATGCACGTCTTCGGGCAGATCGATACGCGTCCCAACGCCGAGGTGCGCGTCGTACACCAACAGGTCGGCGCGTTCTCCCGACCCGTTCTGTACCACCCACGCTTTCCCGTCGGCTGACAAGGCGATCATCGTTGGCCAGTCGAGGCCGGCGCGGGCCAGACCGGAGCTGGCGCTGAGCTCGCCGGTTATCACCCAGTCACCGTTGACATCCGCCTGGAGTATGACGATACGCCGGTTACCGGAGTCCGCCACCCACAGACGCAGCTCGTCATCGAGAGCGATGTCGTTGACCTGGTCGAATGCCTTCGGTGGTGTAATCGCACGCGTGTTCTGACCGTCCGCGGACAGCCAGTGCAGCTGGCCGGCCGCCGTATCGCTGATGAACAGGCCCTCGCGAGCCGGAACCGGCAGCACTTTGATCTGGCGGCGTAGTTGTTGAAACAGCGGGTTTTCGATAACCCGGCATTGCCACCCCGGGTACTCGCACGCATACAGTCGGGCGGGCCGCTGCGTAGCGACCAGCAGGGTAGCGTTCTCCCCCAGGCGCACGTCTGTGGGGTGGGGCGCGATCCCAAGCGCCTCCAGCGATTGCCGTTCCCGGAATGCGCCGTTGGTATCGAGCGCCAGGATCTCTCCGTTGAGCGTAACCAGCACATGCGCCGCGTTGGCGGTGATATGAACCGGCCCGGTGATCGTTGCGCTCTTGTTCGATGCCCAGGCGAAGAGCCCGAGGCAGGCAACAAACAGCAGCATGCACAGGATGGCCAGCATGGCCTTGGCGGGATGATACTGTCTATAACTATCGAGCATTTTCGCGACAACAGGGGTCAGAGAACCATTGACTCTAATAGCGGCGCAACGCGCTCTCCGATCCTGTTCTCCAGGCGGTTTCATCTGCGCCTGACGGGTTCGCCGCCAGCGACTCGCTGGCAGCGTGGGCCTTCAGCTCCCGTGTCAGCGTATCGAGCACCGGGCTGATGTTTTCGCCAATGAAGAACTGCGGGTTTGAGGCGGCGAGCTTTTCGCGCGACTCGCGCGCTGCCACGGCTTCTACCGCCCGGGAAAACGCCACCGGCAGGGAATACTCCTGCTGCAGCTGGTCTTTCAGCAGGGCCTCGCCGAAATAGGTGAAATCGTTCTCGTTACTGCAACCGAAGGAGGTGCGGTCCGGCGCTGCGGCGGTTGCAATCGCCGTGTCTGGGGACCTCAGGCGGTCGATGAATCCGCCCGAGTAGCAGGCCGAAATGATGACGACGCGCCATTTGATGCCGGCGTCATCGAGATACTGGCGCAGCATTTCCGGCGTGACATCATTCAACGGCAGGGGCCAGAAACTCATGGATAGTTCGTGATCCGAGGATCCGTGGCTGGTCATGTACAACACCAGCACATCTTCGTCGCGGTTCATCACGGAACCGATGTGGCGCAGGGCGGCCTCCAGATTGGTGGAGGTCGCAAGCGGCAGTTCGTCGCGGGTCGTCAGGTGATTGATCAATGCCAGGGAACGGCCCGCGGTATCGAACCTTCGATCAAACAGGTCTCTGGCAAACAGGGTCTCCTTGAGAAACACATCCTGGGTCGCATAGGCCCCGACGCCGATGAAATAGGCGTCGGTAACGCCGTCGCGACCGGGTTCCAGCGCCTGCAGCGCCTGATCGAGCATCGCCGGCTGGGAGAACAGCAGCCGCTCGGCATTGAGATTGCGATACGCCGCGTAGCTGTCGGTCTCGTCATCGCTGTCACCGGGATACCAGAACGTGGTGCTCCCGGCGAGGTACCAGACGGGCATTACCCAGGTGAACAACATGAGCACAAATGAGCCGGCGACCCGGCGGGACATGCCATCGGCCAGGGTACGCAGGCACCAGAGGATGACCGCCAGCACCCAGAGCACATAACCCCCGTACACCCACAGGTAGACAGTCGCATTATCGATGTCTGCCAGCAGGACGCTCTCGATTACCAGCCAGGCCAGCAGTGTCGGCGGACCAACGCTTAGTGCCAGCACCGAAAACGCAGCCACCGTTTCCCGGTGCAGCACCAGGCGACCGACCAGGTAGGCAGAAAACAGCAGCACGGTGAAGCTGAATCCCTCCGCCGTCAAGGCATAGCTGTTGAATTCCGGGTCTGGCAGATTCATGAAATAACCGCTGATCATGGAAACCAGCAGCCCGAACAGAAACAGCACGGCCATCTGGTCGGCCGATACACGGAACTGTGCCAGGGTAAGCTTTCGGAACAGGCACAGCAGGACGCCGCCCTTCAGATTTATGGCGAGATCTTCGAGCACTGACCCCATACGCGTTCCCCCAAATCGCTGAATTCTAACGGCAGCGGCGGCCAAGCCGTCTCCCATATTCGGCAAAATACCTGAAACGCTTTAGGTTTTCACCGGATCGAGGCGGAAACAGGGGCACAACACATCGACCGAGTTGCGCCTCATGAGATTGTGTTATCGGGCAGACCCTGGCAGTCAGCCTGTGTGAAGCTCTCCCTAAGGAACTTCTGATTAATTCGCTTCTCGTCAT
>CBDTYI010000110.1:0-8355 GCA_965364565.1 uncultured Gammaproteobacteria bacterium
CGTGTCCATCAATCCGGGCATGGAGTTCGGCATCGATCTGGATCCGCACACTGTCGAGCAGTTGATCCATCTCAGCAACGCCCGCAATCAGGGCAAGCCTGGCGCCTGACGCCGCCTCATAGCGGCTCGGCCAGCGCCTGTACGGCGTCCATCAGTTCCTGTTCCGGGATGGGAAAGGTGAAAGTCCGGTAAAAGCGCCGCACGGCCAGCAGGCGGTCGAACTGGTGCTGGTATTCCTTGTCGTAGAACACGATCACGCGGGTATCCGGTAACCGCTCCACCACCGACAGCATGGATTCCAGCGAACTGGTACGATCGCGAAAATCGGACTGGAAATTGAACTCGGCCACGATCACGCGGGGCTTTACCTTCTTTATGGTGCTCATTGCCTTGCGCATCCGGTTCTCCACTACCACCTCGAACCCGGCACGCTGGTAGAGTGGCCTGAAATCCGGATAGCCCCCCAGTTCGACAATCGACAGCAGTACCGGTTTCGCCATATCTGATTCGCAACCCTGGCCGATGAGCGCGCGGCCGCGCGCATGTGAGCAGAAACCACCTTCACAACGCCTCATGCGGTGGGCGGCCAGCGGCCGCCGCGACAGTGCCGCCACGCCCGCAGGGAAGTACTGACGGCATGCCGCTGAGCGACATGAGGCTTTGTCAATGTATCCCTTAGTGACGAAAATTCAAGTATTTCGCTCACATTCCAATATAGGGTGAGGACATGGGACGTTTCCGGGGGCGTAATGGCATCACGCGGCTTTTTCAGATCGATACGCATTACGCTGTTGCTGCTGGTGCTGTTCTTTGTCGCCATGAACACCTGGCTGACCCGGCTGCGCAGCACCGACTGGAACGAACCGCTGTGGCTGGTGGTCTACCCGGTTAACGGCGACGCCAGCACAGCCACCCAGACCTATATCGATGGCCTGGACCAGGACAGCTTCAGCGCCATTGAATCCTTTCTCGCGCGCGAAGCCGCGCGTTACCGCGTCGGCATCCGCGAACCGGTCACCATCCGCCTGGCACCGCAGCCTGACGAGCGCCCCCCGTCGCCTCCGCTGGACGGCAGCACCTTGGCCGTGATGCTGTGGAGCCTGAAGCTGCGCTACTGGGCGTTTGCCAACGACACCTTCGAGGGCCCCAAACCCGACGTGCAGATGTTCGTGGTCTATTACGACCCACAGCAACACGATCGCCTGCGGCATTCGCTGGGTATTCAGAAGGGCCTGATCGGCGTGGTCAATGCCTTTGCCGCGCGCACCCAGACGCAAACCAACAACGTGGTCATCGCCCACGAGTTCCTGCACACCCTGGGCGCCACCGACAAGTACCATCCGGCCAGCAACCAGCCACTGTTCCCGATCGGCTATGCCGAACCGCAGCGCACGCCGCTGCACCCGCAACGCCGGGCGGAAATCATGGGTGGCCGCATTCCCCTGTCGGAACAGCACGCGGAAATGCCCGACTCACTCGAGCAGTGCCTCATCGGCCCCGAGACCGCGCTCGAGATCCGCTGGACCGACTGAAGCGCGTCCGTCGCCGGCGGCACCGGCTCACCCCAGCCACTCTGCGTTTTTCCTGCTCCGGGTTTAGGGTAAGCTTTCCGCGCATGAAGCACGTTCCCAAAGACCGGCCTGGCGTTCGCGAACAGCAGCTGCTCAGGAAGATGAATAATCCGCTGTTCGGCGAGGTGCGCAGCAGGATCGGCAAAGACGACCTCGCGCAGGCGCGTCTCCAAGACGGTCTGGAGAAGGACCGCTTTCTCACCACGTTTCAGGCGCTGGTTCAGCGGGCCGTCGATCTGCAGCCCAATACGCCGAGCGAAACCATCCTGGAGATCAAGGCGGAACTCGACCACAGCTATCAGCAGGCCTGCGCCCTGCCGGGCGACATGACGCCCATCAAGGAGTCCATCATTCGCCTGGTCGACCTCATCATGCAGGCGATCCGCGCCGGGGCTGGCAATGACGCCCATGTGCAACAGCAGCTGACCGAGGAAGATGTCGCCCGCAAAGCACACTACGAGTTGCAGGAAATACCGCTGGTGGCCGCCTTGATGCACCCCGATTCGCCGGTCGCTGCCGATGAGCTCATTCCTTCGCTGCTGAGCGAAGCCGAGCAGTCGCTGGCAGCCACGCTGACCCTGTTCGACGAACAACAGATGGCGGCGCTGTGCCACGACGCGGGCGTGTTCCTTGCACAGCACGACCCCGAACACAGGCTCACCGACGCGTGGGCGCGGCTGGAGCTGATTGAAAACCACTATCGGCAACTGGAACCTTCCGTGCCGCCCAATTAGCCGGCAGCCCTGCTGCCTCTGACCAGGATCCTGCAGACATGAGCAAGCCAATCGACCCCAAGCGCTGGAGCCAGGGCCGCGTCTATGCGCTGCGGCGCTGGACCGGTACTCTCTATTCGGTGCAGGTGGAAGCCGAGGTGCAACCGTTTCTGGCCGGGCAGTTCACCAAGCTGGGCCTGCAGCTCGACGCCGAGTTCGTGGAACGACCCTACTCCTACGTGAACGCGCCGCAGGAAATGCCGCTGGAGTTCTATTTCGTCACCGTGCCCGACGGTCCACTGACCCGGGCCATGACCGTTCTGCAACCCGGCGACCCGATCTGGGTGATGCGCAGGCCATCGGGGTTCCTGACTCTGAACGAGGTGCCGGACGCACGGCAGCTGTGGATGCTGGCGACCGGAACCGCCATCGGCCCATTCCTGTCGATCCTGAAAACCGAGGAACCCTGGCAGCGTTTTGAACGCATCGTGCTGGTGCACGCGGTGCGCATGGCGGAAGAATTGAGTTTCGCCGCCACGATCAAGGCCTTTGCGGAACACCATCCGCACCAGTTCCAGTTCATACCGTTTGTCAGCCGCGAGCAGACCGGCTTTGCGCTGCCGGGGCGCATTCCCGCGGCGCTGCAATCCACCCTGCTCGAGCAGCGCGCCGCGCTGGACATCCGTCCGGAGACCTCCCAGGTCATGATTTGCGGCAACCCGGACATGGTCAAGGAGACCTCGGCCGTGTTGCAGGCGCGCGGACTGGAGCGCAACCGGCGCCGCGCGCCGGGACACATCACGGTGGAAAATTACTGGTGATGCCTGTTTTCCCCCCGGGAAGTTTCTTATACTCAGGGCCGCGAGCCTGGCAGCGGCCATCGCCAGCACTCGTCCCACCGGTTATTGCGCGTTATTCGGTTGATTTGACAAACATTATTTGACGGCGACTATCGAAGTGCAGCAGCAACGACGTTCCAGCGACCGGAGATCTTACGAAGAACGCCGCCACACCCTCGATCGCAGAACCACCGGAGCTCCGCCGCACGGAGCGTACCGCTACCCGAGCTGGCAGGAACAGCAGGTCCAGTTCATCACCCGCTACCTGTTCCTGGCGCTGGGGGTGTGCTTCTTTAACAGCGTGGATGCCATCTCACCGGCCAGCTGGCCGCTGGCCTGGCTGAACCTGGCGTTCGGCGTCTATTTTGTCATCAACACCCTGTTCTTCGTGCACGCCAGGCGCCACCAGATCTACCCGCTGCGCTACCATTTGGCGATGTGGGTCGATATCGCGATTACCGCCGTCTCGGTCCTCAATGACCCCTACACCATTCCGCCGTCGTTACTGGTGTTCATCATGGTGGTGCTCGGCAACGGCATGCGCTACGGTATGCGGCTGTTTGCCGAAGCGCTGCTCGGCTGTTTCGGAGCCGCCATGCTGGTGCTGTCGGCGCGCTACCTGGGCAGCGGCATGCAATTCTCCGCCGGACTGCTGTTTCTCAATCTGTTCGGCGGCATCATTCTCATCTATGCCTTCATCCTCATGGGCCGCATCGAGCGCAGTCGCAACGAACTGGAGCTGCACAGCAGCCTCGACACCCTCACCGGGCTGCTCAACCGGCGCGCTCTGCAGGACACCGCGCACACCATGTTCCAGCGCATCCAGCGCAATCATCAGAAGTTTGTGATGCTGTTTGCCGACCTCGACAAATTCAAGGCGGTCAACGACGAACACGGGCACAGTGCGGGCGACCGCGTGCTGCAGCAGTTCGCCGAAATCGTGCGCGCCAACACGCGCAGCACCGACATCGCGGCCCGTTTCGGTGGCGATGAGTTCGTTATGTTACTGGAAGACGCGTCACTCGCCCACGCAGATGCAGTGGCGCGGCGCATCCAGGCGCAGGTCGATGACTGGGCCCACGGCAACAACATCGACTTCAGCGTGAGCTTCGGTCTGGGCGAAGCACCGACCCACGGTGACAGCCTCGCGAGCCTGCTGGAACAGGTGGACCGTGCCCTGTACCATTCCAAGATCACACACACCGGCGGCGGACTGGCCCACGCCCAGTGTCCGCAGCCGAGCAGTTGATCCCATACACCAGACACTGACGCTTTAGCTATGGAACAACAAGTCGAGGTAGCCATCATAGGCGCCGGCAGTGCCGGTCTCTACGCCCTGGGCCAGGTCAAACGCGGCACCGACAGCTATGTCATGGTTGACGGTGGCGAACTGGGCACCACCTGCGCGCGGGTGGGCTGCATGCCCTCCAAGGCGATGATTCAGGTCGCCGAGGATTTCCACCGCCGCATGATTTTCAGCCGTGAGGGCATCGAGGGCGGCTTCGAACTCGAAATCAACGGCGCCGATGCGCTGGAGCATGTACAGGATCTGCGCGACATCTTTGTCGACAAGGTGCTGTCGACAACCACCGACCACATGGGCGAGGAATTCATCCCCGACTACGCGCGCTTCCTGGAACCGGACCTGCTCGCGGTCGGCGAGCGACGCATCCGGGCGAAACGCATTGTCATCGCTACCGGTTCGCGGCCGATCGTCCCTGACGAGTGGCAGCAGTTCGGCGACCGAATCCTCACCACCGACGAAATTTTCGAACTCGAGACACTGCCGCACTCGCTGGCAGTGATCGGACTCGGGGTCGTCGGACTGGAATTGGGGCAGGCCTTTCAGCGCCTCGGGGTGGCGGTGACGGGTATCGACCAGATCAGCACCATAGGACATCTGGACGACCCCGAGGTCAACCAGACCGCCGTCGAGCTGCTCGGCAAAGAGATGCCGTTGTGGCTGGGCGCGGCGGCCAGCATCCGCGAGGCCGATGACGGCAGGCTCGAGGTCACCGCAGGCAAGCATTCGGTGGTGGTGGAAAAGGTGTTGGTGTGCATCGGCCGCCGGCCCAACTTCGATCGCCTCGACCTCGACAAGGCCGGTATCAGGCTCAACGAACGCGGCGTTCCCGACTACAACCGCCACACCATGCAGATCGAGGACAAACCGGTGTTCATCGCCGGGGACGTTAATGGCGACCGGCCGCTGCTGCACGAAGCTGCCGACGAGGGTCGCATCGCCGGCATCAACGCGGTGGCCGACGAGCCGGTCGCGTTCCGTCGCAAGACGCCCCTGTATATCACTTTCTCCGACCCCAACATTGTGCTGGTCGGTCAGCGCTATTCCGAACTGAACCTCGACAACACGCTGATCGGCAGCGTCAGCTTCGGTATGCTGGGCCGCGCCCTCATCATGGGCAGGAACAAGGGTCAACTGCGCATGTACGCCGACAAGACCAGCGGCCGTCTGCTGGGCGCATCCATGGTGGCGCCACACGGCGAACATCTGGGACACCTGCTGAACTGGTGCATGGAACAGAATCTGACCGTACAGGAGATGGTGCGTTTCCCGTTCTATCACCCGGTGCTTGAAGAAGCCATTCAGCCGGTGCTGCGTGATCTGGTCGCACAGTCCGGTCTCGGCCCGCAGGACTATCCACCCGACCTGGAGCTGCTTTAACCCCAATGTTGCGCGAAGGCGATGGCGCCAACTGAACGTGAAACTGGAATACTTGGATAAAGCGCTACCTTGGAGCAACAGTTGGCAAGTTACGGTTTGTACCTATTCGAGCAACATAGGGGCTAGGCGTGTACGACAAGGCCCGGCAGCGGCTCCGGCGACTCATTGGCCTCAAACACTCGCACCTGATGCGCAACAGTCTGATCGGGGTCGAGAAGGAAACCCTGCGGGTCAACAAACAGGGCGGCATCGCCCAGACGCCTCACCCCGCCCGGCTCGGCTCGGCACTCACCCACCCGTATATCACCACCGACTATTCGGAGGCGCTGACGGAACTGATCACGCCGCCCTTTCACAGTATTCGCGACGTGCTGGATTTCCTGCGCGACACCCAGCAGTACGTGTACCAGTGCCTGGACGACGAGTACCTGTGGGCGACCAGCATGCCGTGCGTGGTGGCCGGCGAGGACAGTATCCGTATCGCCGAATACGGGCATTCCAACGCCGGCATGATGAAGCATATCTACCGGCGCGGCCTTGGCTACCGCTATGGCCGCGTCATGCAGTCGATCGCCGGCGTGCACTTCAATTACTCCTTCCCCATCGAGTTCTGGGAGATCTACGCAGAACTGGAAGGCAACAACATGCCGATGCAGGATTTCATTTCCGAATCCTACATGGCGCTGATCCGTAATCTGCAGCGCTTCGGCTGGCTGATCCCCTACCTGTTCGGCGCTTCGCCGGCGATCTGCAAATCGTTCCTGGGGGCCCAGCCCACCAGCCTGGAGGAGTTCGACGAGAACAGCTACTACCAGCCCTACGCCACGTCGCTGCGTATGGGGGACATCGGTTACCAGAACAACAAGGAAAACGAACACGGTATCAAGGCCAGTTACGACAGCCTGCAGGCCTATATCGACAGCCTGAGCTGCGCTATCAGCACGCCCTGCAAGGAATACGAAAAGACCGGCGTGCTGGTGGACGGCGAGTATCGCCAGCTGAACACCAGCATCCTGCAGATCGAGAACGAGTACTACAGCACCATCCGCCCGAAGCAGGTCTCCAAGGGCAACGAACGGCCAGCCGTCGCGCTGCGGCGCCGCGGCATCGCGTATGTCGAGCTGCGCTCGCTGGACGTGAACGCCTTTGATCCGCTCGGAATCAACGAACGGCAGCTTTATTTCCTGGAGTGTTTTCTGCTGTTCTGCCTGCTGCACGACAGCCCGGTGATCAGTCCAGACGAACGCAGGGCGATCGACGACAACGAGTTGCGTGCCGCACACCGCGGGCGTGAACCTGACCTAAAGCTCACCCGCGCCAGTCAATCCATCACCCTCACGGACTGGGCCACCGAACTGCTGCATGAAATGGAGCCGGTCTGCGAACTGCTGGATCGCAGCACCGAAGGCCAACCGTACTGCCTCGCGCTCGAAGCCCAGCATAGAAAGATACAGGATCCCGAGCTGACGCCGTCCGCGCGCATGCTGGCCGAAATGCGCGATCGTGGCGAAAGCTTCTATCGCTTCGCCAGCCGCGTGTCACAGATTCATGAGCATTTTTTCCGCAACCTGCCCTTGAGCGAAGCGAAGCAGCGCTTCTACGCAGAACTGGCGGTCAAATCGCTCGAAGACCAGCAAGCCATGGAAGCCGCCGACGAAATCTCCTTCGAGCAATACCTGGAACGCTATTATTCACAGGCGTGAAACCCGACACCGACCCAGCCCTATGAAAATGCCACCCGACAGAAAACTGGTACTTGCATCGACCTCGCCGTTCCGCAGGCAGCTGCTGGAGCGTCTGGGCGTACCGTTCGCGACTTTTGCCCCCCAGGTCGACGAAAGCCGCCAGCCAGGCGAAGCGGCGCAGCAGCTGGTCCTGCGCCTGGCGGAAGTCAAGGCGCGCGCCGCCGCCAGCGCCTTCCCGGACGCGCTTATTATCGGTTCCGACCAGGTTGCAGTGTGCGGCGGAGACATTCTCGGCAAACCGGGGACTCACGACAACGCCTGCCGCCAACTGGCGCGCCTCGCCGGGCAGCGCGTGAGTTTTCTCACCGGCCTGTGTCTGTTCGATTCATGCAGCGCCGGCACGCGTCTGGACCTGGTGCCCTATCACGTGACTTTCCGAGTGCTGAGCGAGGCGCAGATCGATCGCTACCTGCACGCTGAGCGGCCCTATAACTGTGCCGGCAGCTTCAAATCGGAGGGTTTGGGGATAAGCCTGTTCGAAGCCATGGAAGGCGACGACCCGAGTGCCCTGATCGGCCTGCCGCTGATACGCCTGGTCAGCTGGTTGAACGAAGCGGGCATCGCCGTTCCCTAGCCCGCCCCGGTGAACACCTGTCAGCGCTGAATCACAAAGGTTACAAAGTAATCCGCGCCTAATCACTTGTTCAGTGAAGTGACTGTAGGTTGGGCTGAGCACGGCGAAGCCCAACAGTCCCCTGCTCACCCTCGCCACTTGATTGGGCCCGGATCAGGCACCTCCACAGAAATTGGGTTGGGCTTCGCTACGCTCAGCACCAACCTACTCAATTCCGTCGTCCAGCCTTG
>CBDTYI010000111.1:0-8285 GCA_965364565.1 uncultured Gammaproteobacteria bacterium
TTCACCTGGGTGAAGTCGGTAGGCAGGAAGCGCAGGGTGAGATCGTAATCGGGCAGCCGGTAGCAGAGTTCGGAGCGTTCCGGCCACAGCAGCTCGATGCTGTCCGGCCCCGCCGGCTGCAGGTAAATGTGCAGGCCGGTCTGCCTCCCGTAGTCGACCAGCGTCTGTGTGTCGGCCGGCGACAACGGGTCCAGGTTACGGAATACCAGCACCGCACTGTCGTCGCCCACCGCCACCTCGATCTGGGCGATGCGCTCGCGCGCCGCCATACCCTGGATCAGTTCGGCCAGTTCGGCGAAACGCGGGCCCACCGCGGCGTGCAGCACCTCGCAGCGGGCGATGTCGGCCAGGTAGGGCGAGCGCTTTTCGCGAAACCCGACCAGCACCCGGCCCTTCTTGCGCACGTACTTGACGCCCAGGCGCGCCTTGTTGCGGTAGCCCCAGTTCGGGCCCGTGAGCGGCTCCAGCACCCGCTCCGGCTGCACCTTGCCGATGCGCTGCAGGTTGTCCAGCAGGGTCTGCTGCTTGGCGAGGATCTGCTGTTCGGGTGCCAGGTGCTGCAGGCTGCAGCCGCCGCAGATGGCAAACGCGGCACACTTCGGCTCAACGCGATGGACGGACACGCTGTGCAGCTCGCTCACCCGGCCCTCGTCGTGCTTGCGCGCCCGCCGCGTGTAGAGAAAACTCACCTCTTCGCCCGGCAGCGCCCCGTCCACGAACACCGTCTTGCCGTCGACCCGGGCCACCCCGCGCCCATCGTGCGCCAGCGACTCGATGCTGACCCGCACCGGCTGATCCGGCAGTCTGGTTTTTCTGCGACCTTTGCTCATGAGTAGATCAAAACATTAACCACAAAGGAACACAAAGGACACGAAGGAAACCCCTTTTGTTGCCTGGCGACTGGGTGTGACTACGTGGGATAAATCCGTGTTCAGGGCGGTCAGGCTCACCATTTGTAAACCACGAGTGTACAAGGGGCGAAAATATCCAAGGGGTAGAAAGCAACGCCAGAGCGCAGGAAGGACAACGAACGAATAAATCGGTTTTGCTTCGTGTCCCTCGTGCCCTTTGGGTATTTGTGTTCCTTAGTGGTTAAAAGAAGCTCTTCAGCCACTCTTCCAGTTTTCCACAAACTCCCGCAGATGCGCCTTGTCTTCCTGCGCCAGGCTGTCGCGCAGCAGTTTCAGCTCCTTGTCGTAGGCCTGCGGTGTCAGGTGGCCGCGGATCAGTTCGAAGCGCAGGTATACCAGGAAGGTGTTGAGCACGTCGGTTTCGCAGTAGTTGCGGATGCCCTCGATGTCCCCGGCCAGAAAAGCGTCCCATACCTTGGCGCCGCTCATGCCCATCTTGCCGGGGAAACCCAGCATGGTGGCGACTTCGTCCAGCTTGGCGGTGGCGCGCGGCTGGTAGGCGGCCAGCACGTCCATCAGGTCGGTGTGGCGCTCGTGGTAGCGGCTCAGATAGTTGTTCCACTTGAAGTCGCGGTCCTCGCCGCCGGTGTCCCAGTAGCGTGGCGCTGCCACGCCGTGCAGCAGCGCACGATAGTGCAGCACCGGAAGGTCGAAACCGCCCCCGTTCCAGGACACCAGGGTGGGTGCGAACTTGTCGATGCCGTCGAAGAAACGCCGCACCAGCTCCGCCTCGTCGGCATCCGGCTCGCCCAGCGACCAGACCCTGACGCGGTCGGCGTGGCGCAACACCACAGAAATGGCGCAGATGCGGTGCAGGTGCAGTGGCAGGAACTCGCCGCCGGTCTGCTGCTGGCGCAGGGCGAACATCGCCTTGCCGGCGTCCTTATCGCTCAGCTCGCCCAGGTCGTAGATACGCCGCCCGCTGTTAACGTCGGGGATGGTTTCGATATCGAATACGAAGATGTTATTCATATTGAGAAATAATAACCACGAAGGACACGAAGGACACGAAGGAAAACCGGGCTTATGAAACTTATTCTTTGTCTGCCGTAGTGCTCCTCAATGGTCGTCAGGCACCCTCCGCTCAGCTGGCAGCAAGGCAGTAAGACCAGCTGATATCTCTCCGGGTTGTCCATGACCACTAAGGAGCACAACAGAGAAACGCAATATCTTGACTAGGCTCTACTTGACTTTCCTTTGTGTCCTTCGTGTCCTTAGTGGTTAATAGTTCACTTCTGCTTCCAGCCACCGTCCTGGTACCACCAGCCGGCGGGGGCGTTGGCGACCCAGCGCTTGGCGAAGGTGCTGCGGATATCGGCTTCCCACTCGGGGTGGCCGTTGGCGCGCGCGATTTCCTTATATAAAGCGTTGCGGTCGCGGTTCTCGTCGGCCACCAGGGTGTTGACCGTCTTGCGGTCGCGCAGCGGCACGGCGTTGAGGTCGCGCACGGTGATCAGGCCGTCCGCGGTCATGCCGACGCTGCCGTTGTCATAGAAGGGCTTGAGCGCTGCGAAACGCGCTTCCATGGAGGCGCGGATGGTGTTGATAGCCGGCGATTGAATATTGATGTCGGCGTTGGCCTGAGCCGGCGCCACCAGCCATTCCAGCACCCCGATCAGCAGCGGTTTGTCATTGCCAGGCAGCTGCAGCGAACTGCCCGGTGCCGGTTGCTCGGCCGGTGCAGCCGGCGTCTGTTCCTCGCCGTACACGCCGCGGATGATCTGATCCGCCGCTTCCACCGCCTGCGCGGTGGGGAAATACACGTTGATGGTGACGCAGGCTGTGATGAACAGCAGCATGCCCAGCACGGAACTCATTCGGATGGTATGCATAAGTATCGGCTTCCTTTGTGTCAGATCGGCCTATTATAGGCATTAACGCCAGCAGGCGGGAAAGGTTACTCGATGCGCGGTGTCTCTCCCTTGGTGATCGCCACCAGGCGTTCCACCAGTGAGTTCCAGGCGACCTGGTCGGAATAGCCGATGACGTCCAGGCGCGGCAGCAGCTGGCCCTCCACCAGGTAGTAGCCCTGCCTGGCGGGCGCCACGCCGCCCATGTGGCAGACCCCGTTCTCGAGCCGACAGCGGATACCGAGGCGCTTGTAGGGAAAGTCCTCGAACACGCGCATGAAGCTGCGTGACACCGCGCCGCCGACACCGCTGCCGCCCAGGTTGGAGATGTTGTCCACCGCGCGCTGGCTGATGCGGTGACGGCTGTCGTCGTCGGGTGGCGTCTCGAAGTGGGCATCGAAGGCCACCAGTTGCCAGGCTTCCATGTACAGATCGTTGACCTCGCCCTGCAGACGCCCCTCGATGCGACCAAACGAGAAGGTTCGCGTCAGGGTGTCGAGATCCAGCCCCTCCAGACGCGCGTCCGCCCACAGCCGCGGCACCAGGCCAAGGGGCTGGCGGATGCGCAGGTTGCGCACCGTGACCGCGCCGTCGAAGGCCTGTACCAGCAGCGTCCCGCCCAGGGTCAGCTCGCCCTTTTCATAACGCACCCTGGGCACCATGCCGGACAACGATCCACCCATGGTTGGCCAGCCCAGCGCATTGCTGAACGCCTGCATCGACACCGGCGTCAGGGTCGCGTCGAGCAGCCAGCGCACGCCGGCCTCGTCGCGGCCCAGTTCGAATTCCTCGACGTGCAGCTGGCCGTCCAGCAACGGCACCGTGAGCGGCGCGCGCATGCGCAGCCCGTCGGCGCCGGTTTCCAGCTGCAGGGCGGCAGCACCCAGCAGCAGCTGGTGAAAGTGCGCGCCCTGCCAGGCCAGTTGTGAGAATTGCGGCGCACCGCCCGCATCCCAGGCCAGTTCGCCGTCCAGTTCCTGCACGCCGAACAAACCGTTGCGCTCGCCGAACGAGACCCCGTCCAGCGTCAGCCGCGCCGCGCGCGGCCGGCCGTCCTCGATCTGCACCCGGCCCTGCAGCTTTCCGCCGGTGTCGAGTTTCTCCAACACGCCGCCGGCGAACCAGGGCTGCACCCAGTTGGCGTAAAAAGCTGGCAGCAGCGCCTCGTCGAGCGTCACGCTGAGCTGTCGCAGCGGGCGCTCGGCGCCCGCTGCCAGCACGCCCTCCACCCGGCCGCGGGTGACACCGGGTTGTCTGAAATCGAGCGAATCCAGAAACAGTTCGGCGGCGGCGGCACGCCAGCGCAGCTCGGCATCCACTTCCAGCGGCTGTGCCGGGGAGAATTCCAGATACAGAGGATCGCTGTACAGCATGCCGCCACGCGCCGCGAACGAGGTCTGCACCTGCCAGTCTTTGCCCTGCGGCTTGGCGCGGCCGTGGCTCGTCAGCGCCAGCGCCTCTGCCGCCTGACTGCCCGCGGCGTTGCTGTAACCGGCCCGTTGGGTCTGCAGTCGCCAGTCGACAGCGCGCACCCCCTGCGCCCCGCCGCGCAACTGCGCACGCCCGCTGACGGTGCCTGCAAACTCGAGTGCCGGCAGCGTCACGCCGGCTTTCGCCGCCAATGCAGCGAGCTGCGCCAGCAGCAGGTCTCTGAATGCCGCCTCCAGGCGCCAGCTATCGGCCTGCTGATGCAGCACCAGCTGCACGGCGCCACCGGCCAGCGGCAGCCGCGCCAGGGAAACCTCCAGGCTGCCGGTATCGAAACGGTAGTCGAAACTGACTGGCACCTCGCGCGCCTCGAGCCAGGCGCTCGCCAGCGCCAGCGTGCCCTTGCGGCAGTGCGCCGCATCGCCCAGCAGCTCGAATGCGCTGCAGATCACCTGCACGCCGGTGACACGCTCGCCCGCAATCTCGAGCTGCGCAATGGACAGGGTCAACCGTCCGACGTCGGCTGCGCTCCAGTCGAGTTCCAGAGCGATGTCGCGCGCCGCCCAGGTGTCGGCTTCAATGCTCGCCCAGCCGAGCTGGATCCGCTCGATGGCCGATGCCGCGCAGGTCAGCAGCAACAGGACGATGCCGCCCAGCCAGCGGCTCAATCGGGAAACACCCCGGTGGACAGGTAGCGATCTCCGCGGTCGCAGACAATGGCGACAATCACCGCGTTCTCCACCTCGGCGCTCAGCTGCAGCGCCGCCGCCACGGCACCGCCGGAAGAAATGCCGCAGAAGATGCCTTCACGCGCCGCCAGCGCCCGGGTGGTGTTCTCCGCCTCGTCCTGAGCGATGTCGATGGTGCGGTCCACGCGGCTGGCCTCGAAAATCGACGGCAAGTACGCCTCGGGCCAGCGCCGGATGCCGGGAATGGAGGCACCCTCCACCGGCTGCACGCCCACGATCTGAATGTCGGGGTTCATTTCCTTGAGGTAACGCGAGGTGCCCATAATGGTGCCGGTCGTGCCCATGGAGCTGACGAAGTGGGTGACCCTGCCCTCGGTATCGCGCCAGATTTCCGGCCCGGTGCCCTCGTAATGGGCGCGCGGGTTGTCGGGGTTTGAGAACTGATCCAACACCCTGCCCTTGCCCTCGGCCTCCATCTGCTTGGCCAGGTCGCGCGCGCCCTCCATGCTCTGCTCGCGGGTCACCAGTATGATTTCGGCGCCGAATGCCTTCATCACCTGGCGGCGTTCCACGCTCATGTTCTCGGGCATGATCAGGACCATGCGGTAGCCGCGCATGGCGGCGGCCATAGCCAGGGCGATGCCGGTATTGCCACTGGTGGCCTCGATCAGTGTGTCGCCGGGCGCGATCTCACCGCGCTGCTCGGCGTGCACGATCATGCTGAGCGCCGGGCGGTCCTTGACGGAGCCGGCCGGATTGTTGCCCTCCAGCTTGGCCAGCACGGCATTGCGAGCGTTACCCGGCAGACGCTTCAGCCGCACCAGGGGCGTGTTGCCGACGAACTCTTCGATGGTGGAAAAATGCATAAAACACAATCCTTTGGAATGCCGCACGCGCCGCATGCAAGCCGACCCCGCGGCGCAAACACGCTTGGCGACGTCCGGGCACGGCGCAGGGAGCGCTAGCGTAGCAGTGATTAAGCCGCGAACCCAACTGTCGGCGCTCTGATCCTGTGCTAGGCTTGTGCAAGTTGTCCCAAAATGGACCCGTCCGCAGACCGACGCCCATGATCCGCGAAGAGGATGCCTTTAGCGCTCATCAGGAAGACCAGCTTTCAGGGAATGAACCCACTGTGCCCGCCAGCCGGCTGGTGCGCCAGATCGACCGTTATCTGCGCCTGCTGAATATCACCCGCGAAGCCATTCTGTGTGTGGACGACGCCTGCCGTATCGTGGCCTTCAACCAGGGCGCGGAAAAACTGCTCGGCTACAGCCGCCAGGAAGTCCTCGGCACACCGCTGCTGAACCTGCTGTGCAGCCGCTTCCGCTGCGAGGCGAAAAACCGCCTGGCGGCGCTGACGCGCATCGCACGTGAAGAACATCTGACGTTCCAGACCGACCGCATTATCGCCCGGCACAAGAGCGGTGAGCGCATTCCCTGCGAAGTGTCGCTGTCCCAATCGCCGATGCTGGGACACAGTCTGTTCACTCTGGTGGTGCGTGATTCGTCCAGGCGTCTGGAACGCGAACAGCGGCTGGCCTACCGCGTCGAGCACGACGACCTTACCGACCTGCCCAACCGGGTGCTGCTCAATGACCGCCTGCACGCCGGGCTCGCGCGCGCCGGGCGCGACGGCAAACGGCTGGCCGTGGTGTACCTGGACCTGGACAATTTCAAACCCATCAACGACCGCTTCGGTCACCAGGCCGGCGACTGCCTGCTGCAGGCCGTGGCGCGGCGCCTGATCGATACCGTGCGCCAGTCGGATACCGTATCGCGCCTGGGCGGCGACGAGTTCATTGTGTGTGTCGAGCAGATCAACACGCCGCAGGACGCGAGGGCTGCGGCTGACAAGCTGTGCGACGCCTTCAAGCAGCCATTCCAGATCCTGGGCACAGAAATCGAGACCGCCGCCAGCATCGGTATCGCTGTCTATCCCGACCACGGCCGCGATGCCGCCACTCTGTTGCGCAACGCCGACGAAGCCATGTATGCCGCCAAAGCCGCGGCTTCGGGTCCGCAGCTGTACCAGCCACCCACGGATACCTGCAGCGACGGCGATTGATCACCGCGGCCCAGTCTGCGACGGTAAAGCAACCTTACTCACATCGAGAACGCGGAGATCACAGAGAAAGACAGGAATTCTATGTCTCTAGCTGCGTTGCGAGGCGGGGTTGAAACCGGTATTCACACCAGAGATCGCGAAGATCGCTAAGGACAAGAAAAGAATTACCTGATGTCTTTGCGTCCTTCGGGTGCTTTGGTGTGAAACAGATTACCGCCGCGGTGAAAGGGATAAAAACCGTTCTCACCCAGCTGGGCAGAGCCAGGCAACCCGGACCGCAAAAATCTCTGTGTCCTCTGCGATCTCGATGTGAATAAATGCCCCCCCACGCCAAACGGCTGCAGGCGGTTCGACTGAAGTCTGCTACGAGAGCGGGCGGCGCGCTTCCAGCATCAACCGTTTCATCTCCCGCACCGCCTCGCCCAAGCCGCAAAACAGCGCCCGAGCGACAATGGCGTGCCCGATGTTGAGCTCACGCACCTGAGCAACGGCGGCGATGGCCTGTACATTGTGATAGTGCAGACCGTGCCCGGCGTTGACCTGCAGACCGATCTGTTGGCCCAGCTCCGCGGCCTGCACAATCCGTTGCAGTTCCGCTTCCTGCGCGGCCCCGGCGGCGTCGGCGAAATGGCCGGTGTGAATCTCGATACAGGGGGCGCCGGCTTCCCTGGCCGCCTCGACCTGGCGCGCATCGGCATCGATGAACAGCGACACGCGAATACCGGCCTGTGCCAGACGCGCGCAGGCGTCGCGCATGCGCTGCAGTTGTCCCGCCACGTCCAGGCCGCCCTCGGTAGTCAGCTCTTCGCGCCGTTCTGGAACAAGGCAACAATCCGCGGGACCGATACGGCAGGCGATGTCCAGCATTTCCTCGGTAACCGCCATTTCCAGATTCATGCGCGTCTGCAGAATGCTGCTGAGCAGCTCCACGTCGCGTTCCTGGATGTGGCGCCGGTCTTCGCGCAGGTGCAGCGTGACGCTGTCAGCCCCGGCCTGTTCGGATTCAATAGCGGCCTGCACCGGGTCGGGATAACGCGTACCGCGCGCCTGGCGCAGCGTTGCGACGTGGTCGATGTTGACACCCAGCAATATGGAACTCATGAGCGATGTCCCGGAACGAGTCGAAACTGAAACAGGTGCGTACTATATGTCATTCCGGGTCTGGTTTGCACAGGCGCATAAATAACAGATTCACATCGAGAACGCGGAGAGCGCAGAGAAAAAACGTATTATTGGCGTTGCGCCTTCGCCCGTTCTCGGTGGGAACCCCTTCTTCACACCAGAGGCCGCAAAGATCGCAAAGAGAAACAAGAATTATGTAATGTCTTTGCGTTCTTTGGGT
>CBDTYI010000112.1:0-8254 GCA_965364565.1 uncultured Gammaproteobacteria bacterium
TGGTAGGCCGTTACCCCACCAACAAGCTAATCAGACATAGGCTCATCCAATAGCGCGAGGTCCGAAGATCCCCCGCTTTCCCCCGAAGGGCTCATGCGGTATTAGCCTGAGTTTCCCCAGGTTGTCCCCCACTACTGGGCAGATTCCTATGTATTACTCACCCGTCCGCCACTCGACGCCTGGAAGCAAGCTTCCATCGTTTCCGTTCGACTTGCATGTGTTAGGCATGCCGCCAGCGTTCAATCTGAGCCAGGATCAAACTCTTCAGTTCAAGTTTGAACTGTCGCTTAAGGCGACAAATCTTGGCTCGATGTACACAAAACTCGGAATTTCATGAGTTTGCTTTCATCGACTGTTGCTTGAGCTACGCAACCAGACCGACGTAAGCACCCACACAAATTACCTAATCTAAACTGTTAAAGAACTCGCTGGCGCCTGTCCAGCGTAGACCGGCCATTATGAAAAACTGCGCCGATCTCGTCAATACTTTATTTCCGCTTCGTTGCGGGGACGGACCCTGCCTCGACGTGGAGGCGCGCATTATACAGCCCGACCCTTACCCGTCAAGCGGGCCGCCGAAATTAATTTCGGCGCCACTTCGCTGCAAGCAGACTCAGTATAGAAAACCCCTGGGGCAGCGCCCTGCGAAGCGGATGATGATAGAAACAGCTTATGATTGATGGGGACACCACGACGGCCTGGGAGCCACCCGCAGCAGGCGCATTTCTCATCGGGCGGCGGCTGCACGACGTACCGGGCTGGCGCCATGAACATAACGGGCGCCAGGCGAAGCACAGTGTGTTAAGAGGATGCCTGTCCCAAGTGAGAACTGCGGGCCAGCTAGCCCAGCAGCACGCGCGCGAAGCGCCGTTTACCGACCTGGCAGATACAGCTTGCGCCTGCAGGCAGCCGTAACTGGGCATCGTCGATGCGTTCCCCGTCGACACGCACCGCTCCCTGCTTGATCATGCGCAGCGCCTCTGAGGTGCTGGACGTGAGGCCGGCCTCCTTCAGCACGTTCGCAATCGCCAACCCCTGCTCCCCCGCCGCCAAGCGGACTTCGGGCATGTTCTCCGGCATCGCGCCCTGCCGGAACCGTGCCACAAAGTTGCTCTGGGCGCGCTCGGCATCGCTCGGCGAATGGAAGCGGGCGACGATCTCCCTGCCCAGCTCGAACTTCACATCGCGCGGGTTGACCCCCGCGGCGACTTCCCGCTTCAGCGTTTCGATCTCTGCCAGGGAACGGAAGCTCAGCAATTCGAAATAACGCCACATCAGATCATCGGAAATCGACATCAGCTTGCCGAACATTTCATCCGGCGCCTCTCCAATCCCAATGTAGTTGCCCAGTGATTTGGACATTTTCTGCGTTCCGTCCAGGCCCTCCAGAATCGGCATGGTCAAGACCACCTGGGGCTTCTGTCCGTAAGACTCCTGCAGCTGGCGCCCCACCAGCAGGTTGAATTTCTGGTCGGTTCCGCCGAGCTCCACATCGGCCCTGAGGGCCACAGAGTCATAACCCTGTACCAGCGGGTAGATGAACTCGTGAATCGCAATTGGTTGCCCCGCTGTGTAGCGTCTGCTGAAATCATCCCGCTCGAGCATGCGCGCAACCGTATGCCTGGAGGCGAGCTGAATCAGATCGGCGGCGTTCATGTCGCTCATCCAGCTCGAATTGAACATCACCAGCGTCTTCTCGGGGTCCAGTATCTTGAAGATCTGCGCTTCGTAGGTGCGGGCATTCTCGATCACTTCGTCGCGAGAAAGTGGTTTTCGGGTGACATTCTTCCCGGTCGGGTCACCGATCATGCCGGTGAAATCGCCGATCAGAAATATCGCCTCATGCCCCAGATCCTGGAACTGACGAAGCTTGTTCAGCAGCACCGTGTGCCCCAGATGCAGGTCCGGAGCGGTGGGGTCGAAGCCCGCCTTGACTCGCAGCGGCCTGCCGTTCTGCAGACGCTCCACCAGCTCGGATTCGACCAGGATTTCCTGCGCTCCCCGTTTGATCTGCTCCAGCCCATCACCCTGCGACATGCACCACTCCCGGAACCTGAAAAAATTGACGCGAAAGGGTAGCATATCTTGGCCGCTAACCGGATCAGACTGGCACAGTTTCTGCTCGAAAAACTGCTTAGATCACCGTTAGTTGACCGCGGCAGGCATTGTCAGTTAGCTTTACGAACCAAATTGAAAGGGATTTGCGTGCGCTACCACACCTCTTCGTTACGGGATTACGGCTCCAACTGGGACACCGGCTACGCACCGAAGCGGCGCCGCAAAGGCCTGCGCTGGGCACTGCTGGGCACCGCCTCCGGGCTGGCTCTGGGACTGTTCTCGCTCACGTCATTTGATGCGAATGCGATAAGAGTCAAAGAATTACAGCTGAGTTTGCCGGAGACATCGGCCCCCACCGCGGCGCCGCTTGAGGACGCCCTGCTGGATGCCGACCCGGCTGCTGAAGCCGGCCTGCCCACCCCGCTGCCAGAGCAGGCGGCCGTGCCCGGAACCTGGCACGAGGTAACCGTAAAACCCGGCGACAGCCTGGCACGGATTTTTTCCAAGCTCGAGATACCGCCGCGGCAGCTGCACGATATCGTCCACAGCGGGGCTGATGCCAAGAAATTGACGCAAATCTACCCGGGGCAGAAGTTGCGCATGCGCACCACCCCGGAAGACGGTTTGCTGGAGCTGGTGCATGAAATTGATGCGCTGAACCAGCTCCGGGTGGTGCGCAATGAAAGCGCCTACCAGGTAAAGCGGATCGAGCGGGAACCGGAACGCCGCGCAGTCAGGGCGGCCGGCAGTATTGCAGACAACCTGTTTCTGGCGGCACAGAAAGCCAAACTGCCCGGAAAAATCACCATGGAGCTGGCCAACATCTTTGGCTGGGACATCGATTTCGCCCTCGATATTCGCCGCGGCGATCAGTTTGCACTGCTGTATGAGGAACTCTACCTCGATGGCGAGCGCATCGGCACAGGCAACATCCTGGCCGCTGAGTTCGTGAACCGCGACTCGGTCCATCAGGCGGTACGCTATACCGACGAACGCGGCCATACCGACTATTACGATCCCAAAGGCCGCAGCATGCGCAAAGATTTCCTGCGCACGCCGGTCGATTTCTCCCGCATCAGCTCACGCTTCAGTACCGGGCGCAAACATCCAATTCTTAACCGGATCCGTGCTCACAAGGGGGTCGACTACGCCGCCCCACGGGGTACCCCAGTGAAGGCAACCGGTAATGGCAAAATCGTGTTGCGCGGCAAGAAAGGTGGTTACGGCAACACGATTGTCATCCAGCACGGCAGCCAGTACAGCACCCTGTACGCCCACCTGTCCCGCTATGCCTCGGACCTGAAACACGGCAGCCGAGTCCGGCAGGGGCAGATAATCGGTTACGTGGGGAGCTCGGGGCTGGCGACCGGCCCGCATCTGCACTACGAGTTTCATGTCAACGGCACCCACCGCAACCCGCTGACGGTCAAGCTGCCCGATGCGGCGCCGTTGCCGAAGCAGTTCCGGGAAGATTTCAAACTCGAATCCGAGATTCTGCTGAGCCAGCTGGAGCAGGCCAAGACCCAGGCACTCGCGCTGCGCGACGAGTGACCGCTTTCCCGGGTCGTCCGCGCGGCGGGCGGCGCCACCACACCGGAGCTTTACCTCGGCCTGTTATCCCGCACCCGCATCGCTGGCAGCGGTGCGGCACTTGCGGAGCTGAGCGTGATGCGCGCCCCCACTTGGCAGTGGCGGCCTTTGCCGGGCCCCGAGCGGGCCAGCCTGAGGCCCGCTCTAACGCATATCGATGGGAATGTAGCGACGGGGGCCCTCACCCGTGTACATCTGTGTCGGGCGGAATATGCGGTTGTCACCCAGTTGTTCACGCCAGTGCGCCAGCCATCCCGCTGAACGGGCGACCGCAAAAATCGAAGTGAACTGGTCGGGCGGTATCCCCATTTCGCGATACAGAATGCCCGAATAGAAATCGACGTTGGCGTACACACCCTTGGGCGCCAGCTTTTCTTCGCAGGCCTGTTCCAGCGCCAGCGCCGTCTCGAACAGCGGCCCCATTCTGCCGCCCCGCTTGTCCATGAGTTCGCGCATCATTTTCTGCAGGATCGTGGCGCGCGGGTCCTTCACCTTGTACTCCCGGTGCCCCATACCCCAGATTTTGGCCTTGGCGGCCAGCTTTTTGTCCAGCCAGGCTCTGACATTCTCGGGTCGGCCGATGTCGGCCAGCATCTCCACCACGCGCTGGTTGGCTCCGCCATGCAGGGGTCCGGCCAGGGTGCCGACGGCAGCGGCGATTACCAGATAGGGGCTGGCCAGCGTGGATCCTGCCACCAGGGCCGCAAACGTCGACGCGTTGATGGTGTGCTCAGCGTGCAGAATAAGGCAGGCATCCAGGATCCGGGCGAGCAGCGGATCGGGATCCTCGCCGCTGAACATATAGAGCAGATTCTCTGAGTAGTTCAGATCCTTGCGCGGCGGATACGGATCATAGCCGTTGCGCACCAGCTCCCACATCGCCACCAGCGTCGGCATGCGCGCAATGATCTTGACCGACATATTGTGGACATAGTTAATGTCCTCGCACTTCAGACTGCCGGTGAGACATTCGTCGCCGGGGTAGAACATGCCCAGGCTGGCAATCGCCGTCTGCAGCATTTCCATTGGATGTCCGGTCGCGGGCAGGTATTTCATGATCTCCCGCACGTTGTATTTGACCACGCGATTGGAGCGCAACTCGGCATCGAATTGAGCCAGCTGGCTGCGCGTCGGGAGGCGGCCGTCCAGCAGCAACAGGCTGGTTTCCTCAAAGGTACTGTTGAGCGCCAGCTCCTCAATGGGATAACCGCGGTAAGTCAGTATCCCGGCATTGCCGTCCAGATCGGAAATATTGGAGCGAGTCGCCGGCACCCCTTCCAGGCCGGGCAGGTATGCGTTCATTCTGTTCCCCTGATTCTTCTGGCGCCGCTGGCGCACCGACCGTCGCCACAGCGAGGGGTTATTGTAGCGCGCTGCGGCAACCCCGAGTAATGAAAAAAGGGCGCAGAATTGCGCCCTTTCAGGTCTGCTGGTGCCTGAGCCGGATGTCAGGCGGAGAAAGACGATCCACAGCCACAGGTGGTGGTGGCATTGGGATTGCGAATCACGAAACGCGCGCCTTCCAGGTCTTCCTTGTAATCGATCTCGGCGCCCACCAGGTACTGAAAGCTCATCGGATCGATGAGCAGCTTGACGCCGTTCTTCTCCACTTCTGTATCACCGTCGTTGACGGTCTCGTCGAAGGTGAAACCGTACTGGAACCCCGAGCAGCCGCCGCCGGTGACAAACACCCTCAGCATGAGGCCGCTGTTATTTTCCTCTTCAATCAGACTCTTAACCTTGGCGGCGGCGTCGTCGGTAAAAACCAACGGGTCGTCAGTCGGGTTAATGTCCTGTGCAACGCTTTCCGTCATGGCTGTGTCTCCATGCAAACTGGGTGTGAAAATTGGACTCAAGTATGCATTTTCCGACTAATACAGTCAAGTATTACTTCGCCAGCTGCAGGGGACTGTCATCCGCCGCGCTGGAAGGCGACTCCGCATTGACCGGCACCGCAGCATCGGCCTGGTGCACCAGATTGCCGTTTACCTCCGCCCCCATTGCCATCTCGATCAGGCGGTAAAACAGGTTGCCTGTGACCTTGGCCTGGGGCGCGAGCTCGACGTGTTCGCTGGCATGCACGTCACCTGTCACGGCGCCATTCAGCACCAGGTTGGGGACACGTACCTCGCCCTCGATGCGGCCGAGTTCGCTGACCGTCAGGACCGCATCGGTTCCTGCCTCGGCCACCACATTGCCGGTGATCTTACCGTCCACATGCAAACCGCCGTTGAAGCGCACGTCCCCCTGCAGGTGGGTGTGTTGACCGATAATGGTATCGATTCTGGCCGACGCGGATTTTTTCCCCACTCCAAACATAGTATCTCTCCTTGCAATGTAGCTGACGCGAACACTTCCAGCGTTCAGGCGGGCCACTCCAGTGTTCGCTCAACGCCAGGGGGCTGGCCCTTGCCCCGTGGCGACAGCCGGATAGTGACCCGTCGAGGTTGAAACTGATCCGGCAGCTGGATTCTGCCCGCAAAGCGCTGGAAATAGCGAAAGCGGAACCTGAGCGCCTTGCTGTCCCCCGCAACCAGGGCTGCAAACGGCAACAGCTTGGTCAGACCATCCTCGACGCCCTCGACTTCCATTTCTATGACACCGCTCACAAAACGATCGTTGCGTTTAACCTGCGTCAAGGTCAGATGGTAGCGGAACTCTCCCTCCTCAGCCGCCGGCTCGAGGTGAAAACTATGGATGCGCAGTCCCGGCTCAACCTCCCCCGGAGACACGATACCGCGGTAGAAATCAAGTTCCTTGCGCAGTCCCAGCACCTCGCCCTGGACGCGCGCAAAATCGTCCCGCAACTCGAGACTGGCCTGCCTGTCGATCTCGCTGGCCCGCTGCAGCATCGCGTGCTGCTCGCGCAGCGCCATCAGCTCGCCCTGCTGCTGCTCGACCTGCTGGTCGAGCAGCCCGCGCTGGTGCTGCAACTGCTGGAGCTCTGCGCCGGCCTGTTGTTTACCCAGCTGGAAGACCAGATAGGCCGCGAGCGTCAGCAGCAGCGTGCCAACGCCGATTACCAGCCAGACTTCCGCTGGCCGGTACATCAGTATCTTTCGATTACCCGCTTCCATATCGTTGCCTGTGAAAACAGGCAACTATCGTGCCGGTATCAGGGCAGGAGTCCGATCGCCTGCAGGCCGCAGGTCTCCTCGAGGTCGAACATGATGTTCATATTCTGAACCGCCTGGCCGGCGGCACCCTTGACCAGATTGTCGATCACCGCAAGCACCACCACAGTCTGGCCGCCCGGCGGGCGGTGCACCGCGATGCGGCAGTGATTTGCACCCCTTACCGTGCGGGTCTCGGGATGCGAGCCGGCAGGCAGTACGTCGACAAACGGCTCGTCATGAAACCGCGACTCGAACATCGCCTGCAAGTCGGCGTCGGCCGGCTCCAGAGCGGCGTACAGGGTAGCGTGGATTCCGCGGATCATGGGAGTCAGGTGCGGCACGAAGGTCAGCCCTACAGGCGCCCCGACCAGCTGCTCCAGGCCCTGACGGATTTCCGGCAGGTGACGGTGCCCCGGCACTGCGTAGGCCTTGAAACTCTCGGACGCCTCCGCCAGCAGGGTGCCGACGCTCGCCTTGCGGCCGGCACCACTGACGCCCGACTTGCAATCCGCAATCAGCGTCGCAGCGTCGACGCATCCGGCTTCCAGCAAGGGCAGGAAACCCAGCTGCACCGCGGTAGGATAGCAACCCGGATTGGCCACCAGCCGGGCGCCGGCGATGGCTGCACGGTTCATTTCCGGCAGACCGTAAACCGCCTCCTGCAGCAGATCCGGGCAGGCGTGCTCCATCCCGTACCAGTGCTGCCACAGCTGTGGATCCTGCAAGCGGAAATCGGCGGCCAGATCGATAATGCGCACCCCCCGCTCGAGCAGGGCGCGCGCCATGCCCATGGCGATGCCGTTTGGAGTGGCAAAAAAGACCAGGTCGCAGGCGGCCAGAATCGAGACATCCGGTTCACTGAACGCCAGATCGAGGTAACCGCGCAGATTGGGGAACATATCGGCCACCCCGGTACCCGCCTCACCGCGGGAAGTGACGGCCTGCAGCTGCACCTCCGGGTGCAGGGCGAGGAGCCGCAATAATTCTACGCCCGTGTAGCCGGTTCCACCGACAACCCCAACCTTGATCATCTGTAGTTCATCCTGGCCTGGATCGCAAAACAGCTACGCACGCAGTAGACCCGCGCAGCCGTGCCCGGCGGTATTGTCCGACCAATGGCTCAGGTTGTCCATGTGCGATGATTGCGTGCGCGGGCTGAATATGCCGCACCATCCGCGCAGGTCGGACCAAGCCCTGCTCACTCCGGACGCCCGGGTAATCCGTATCATGTTCCGGACCGAGGCCGTGATCCTCGGTCTGGTCGCCACCGGCATCGCGATCGGCTCCGAACAGGCCAACGATCACCGCCGCGACTGAAGTGCTTCCGGCCACGGGGCGAAACCGCTACCATCGAGCCATCATGCGAACCAGCCACCTGCTCATCGGCGTGCTCGCACTGGCGCTGGCCGGTGGGGCAGCGTTCGCCTGGCTAGCGCCTTCCGGGCCAGACCGGGTACCGGAACTCGCGTTGACCACGCTGCAGGGCAAGC
>CBDTYI010000113.1:0-8232 GCA_965364565.1 uncultured Gammaproteobacteria bacterium
CCTACCTCGACCCCGATAATCCACTGCGAGCTTCCATCGTCACCGATCCGGCCGGCAAGCGCCGCAATACCGGCGACAACGCCCCGGCCGTCACGCATATGCGCCTAGTGCCTGGCGAACGGGTGTCGATTACCGTGGCGGCCAAGGGCGGAGGTTCCGAGAACAAGTCGCGTTTCGCCATCCTCAACCCCAGCGACGACGTGGCGCAGTGGGTGGTCGATCAGGTTCCGACCATGGGCGCGGGCTGGTGCCCGCCGGGGATTCTCGGCATCGGCATCGGCGGCACGGCGGAAAAAGCCGTGCTGCTGGCCAAACAATCGCTCATGGCACCGGTCGATATCCAGGCACTGCAAGAGCGCGGCCCGGCCAATCGTATCGAGGAACTGCGTCTGGAGATCTACGCGCGGGTCAACGCCCTGGGCATCGGGGCACAGGGTCTGGGCGGCCTGACGACGGTACTCGACGTGAAGATCCTGGACTACCCCACCCACGCCGCCTCCCTGCCGGTGGCCATTGTGCCCAACTGCGCCGCCACCCGGCACGTGCACCTGGAACTGGACGGCAGCGGCCCGGTATTCCCCGAACCGCCGGCGCTCAGTGAGTGGCCCACGCTGGACTGGCAGCCGGCCGGACAGTCGCGCCGCGTCAATCTGGATGAACTGGATTCCGCGGCGGTGCAGCAATGGAAACCGGGCGAAACCCTGCTCCTGAGCGGCCGCCTGCTGACCGGTCGCGACGCCGCCCACAAGCGCATCGTCGACAGCCTGGAACGCGATGGTCGACTGCCCGAGGGGCTGGATTTTCGCAACCGTTTTATCTATTACGTCGGCCCGGTCGATCCGGTGCGGGACGAGGCCGTGGGGCCGGCCGGTCCGACCACCGCGACGCGCATGGACAAGTTCACCGACACGCTGCTGGAGAAAACCGGCCTGATCGGCATGATCGGCAAGGCCGAACGCGGCCCGAGCGGCATCGAAGCCATACGCCGCCACCGCGCCGTGTATCTCATCGCCACCGGCGGCGCGGCCTACCTGGTATCCAGGGCGATACGCTCCGCGCGTGTGGTCGCCTACCCGGAACTCGGCATGGAGGCGGTTTACGAATTCGAGGTCGTGGACATGCCGGTCACCGTTGCGGTGGATTCGAGCGGTGAATCGGTGCACCGCAGCGGCCCGGAGCTGTGGAAAAACCGGATTGCCGGCGTTGCGGTTGTCAATAAATAGTTAAAACAATCAGTTGAGGCTCCGGCAGCCGGATCCGAATATCGGCCGCAGCGGGATGCCCGGGTCCAGATTTCCCGCTTCGACCCGCTAACAGGGGCTGCGCAAGCCGCATTTGAGCCGCTATCTCAATGGAATCTCTGCAACTCACAATTCCGACCCGGGACAAGACTCAGGCAGTCAGGATCCGCCCGCGCGAGGTACGCGAGTGGCTGGACAACCTGCCCTATCTCAACCCGGACCGGGCCGCCCGGGTGGCCAGCCACCAGCTGCGGGTAATGAACCGCCAGCCCCTTGCCACAGGCGCGCGGCTGGAGATTCTGGGTGACTTTCTCGCTGCTTATCAGCGTCTCAGCGAATCACTGCCGACCAGCGGCAGCGAAGCGGATGCCATCCGGCAGGTGCTGAAACGGCTGTGCCAGGACATCGGCTTCGGCTACAAGATCGCGCTGCACGAACTGGCCAACGCCCGCACCCTGTTGCCTGACGGGCGCAACCTGTCAATCAGCCTGCTCGGTGCGATGCATACGCTGGGTATGCAGCTGATGCACTACTACGCCAGTTACCAGCGCGCGCCGCGCGCCCTCTGGAGTGAGTGTCTGGCCATATACCGCTATGCGCACAAGCGCGGCCGTCACAACTGCAGCACGAAGCTGCCGGGAGTTGCGGATATACGGCTTGATAACGCGTTCAACCTGATCGCGCTGATGCGCCACGCCAACCCCTACGGCCTCGCGCCGGGAATGGCGCTAACGCTGCAGCGCTACCTCGGCCTGCACGCTCATCTCAGCGTGCTGGCAAGCGACCCTGCGGCGCCCACCGCATCCCCCAGCATCCGGCTGACGGGGTCCCGGCAACCCGCCGCCGACGACGCCGAATCTGTCCTGGCACTGGATGTAAGGGCCCTGTCGAGACAGGTGGCGGCCGATATCGGTACGCTGAAGCGGCACCAGCAGGCCCGCGCCATTGGAATGCCGGCCGAGGTCCCGGCCACCGATCTGCTGCGCGCTCTCGAGCAGCTGCTCAAGGGCTTGGAATCCCCCCCCAGCCGGACCGCCGAGCGCGAAGCTATACACACCGTCATCGAGCTGGTGGCGGGGCTCGACGCGGCCTATTGCGTATTCAACAAGGGGCGCTGTTTCGACCCCGGACAGTTCCTGGCGCCCGGCCATGAAGACACGATCGATCTGGGTTCCCGGCCAGCGCCCGAGGCTTTCAGCCGTGCCAGGCAGCCCTCTGCCATCCCCTGCCAGGCGATTAACCGGAGCGCTGGCGGCGTTGCGCTCAGCCATCGGGACCACAAAAACCCAGGTCCGCGGGTCGGCCAGCTGGTCGCCGTACGTCGCTCAGGCCGTGCGTCTCCCGACGGCTGGGTGTTGGCGGTGTGCCGCTGGCTGGTGAAACCCGACACCGGCGCGGGCTTTGATATCGGTCTTCAGTACCTGGCCCGCGACGTAAGGCCGGTGGTCATTCGTCCCGGCACGCCGATCGACGGTTACGGCGAGTATCAGCCTGCCCTTGCGATACAGCATAAACGTGCCGACCCGCCTCTGCACACGCTGATTGCCCACACTGGCCTGCTGGCGCCCGGCACCTCTGTTAGCGTGCACGACCGTGGCACCCGATGCCGCCTGCGTTGCGTAGAAACTGTGGAATCCGGTACCGGTTTCGAGCGCCTGGTATGTCTGCCGCTGGACTGAACCGGGCAGCAGGCCGCGCCGCCCGCTCACCGTTCCCCCATAGCAGAATGAAAAAAGGCCCCGCAGGGCCTTTTCTCCAGTCGCGTTCAGCGCGCTTTTCCGGGCCTACTGCAGCTGCAGGCTGCCACCCAGGTAGCGACGGTCGCTCTGTTCCACCACCCCGATCGACCAGGCGCCGCGATTCTTGGCGTGATCGATAGCGGCTGCGGCCTCGCCGGCGGACGGATTGCGATCAACCGAGAAGCTCTGTCCCGGGTAGATCAGGTCGGCATCCTTGATCTTGTCGCGGTTCGCTTTGTAAATCAGCGGCCACTGATAGGGATTGTTATAAACCTGCTGCTGGCCGGAAATCGACCACAGGCTATCGCCCCGCACCACCTGGTACTGCAGGGATGAAGCACGAATTTCGGCCACGAGCGGCGTCAGCAGATCGTACGCCTTGCGGCCTTCGGCGTTGCGGATGGCCTCACCGGCAGCTGCCAGCGTCTCTTGCTGGTCGGCGTTCAGACCCTGAGCTGAGCTCGCTTCGGCATACAGAACCTTGGCCTTCTCCAGGTAGTACTGGTTGACCGCCAGCTCGGCTTCGTCGCGCGCTTTGTTTGCCAGCTTGATGGCGGTGGCGTTATCGCCTTCAGCGGCAGCGGCTTCTGCCTCGGACAGGAATTTTTCGGTATCGCGCCACAGCCAGTCGACCGACTTGGCCTGCGCAATAGCTGCCTTGGCACCGTCGATCGCCTGGGTGGCCTCGGCCGAGGCGCTCGGCGCCGCGGGTTCCTGCGGGGTCGTCGCACAACCTACCGCAACGCCAAGAGCGAGCACCACAATACCCAGTTGCTTGCCGGTAAAAATTCTTTTCATCAAAGTTACTCCGCTAGTGGTTGAATCCCTGAAGATTTCTTGTATCCCTATCGTTTGGCCGCCGACGCTACCACCCGTCTCGGGCAAGTGTCAAGCAAGGCACCGAACTGACCCGTTGTCCGGCTTCAAACGTCAAGGACGCAACAGAGCGGAAAAAAATTCCCCGCGCGGGTCGGCGTCACTCCTCGGACACTGCCTCAGCCGTCTCGCGTGCCCGGATCGCCGCATCGCGCGCCTCCGAAGCGCTGCGCCTGGCATCGCGAAAACGCCGATCATTGAGCAGCTGCTGTGCCGAGTCGAGCAGCTCATTCGCTTCCTCGAACTGCGGCTGGGCGTGCTGCTGCGCCCCGGCCGCACGCGCAGCTTCAATGGCCTGCCGCGCCTCGCTCATTTCCTGCACCGGCGCGGGCGCACAGGCGGCCAGCAGCAGCGCGGCAAGCAGAGCAGCAGGCTGCTGCCACGGTCGCTGACCGAAGCGACGGGAAAAGAGGAAATGCAGCTTGTGTGTGAGCATAAGCGGAATGACTTACGAAACTGGTTTAACACGCTAGCATCGCGGGATTTACGGGTCAAGAAAGCCCTGTACTGGGGCACACCGATCACGCAAAATAGTCGGCGACCCGGACCGGATCTGGCAGTGATGCGACACGTAACGATTTTCCACAATCCGCGTTGCAGCAAGTCCCGCGAGACACTGCAGCTGCTGCAGGCGCGGGGGTTGCAGCCAGACATCGTCGAGTACCTCGACACCCCGCCGACAGCCGAGCAGATCAGCACTATCCTGGATCAGCTGGGCCTGCAGCCGCGTGAGCTGATGCGCACCAACGAGGCCGAATACCGGGAACTGGGACTGGATGACCCGGCGCTGACGCGCCAGCAACTGATCCAGGCCATGGCCAACCATCCGCGGCTGATACAGCGGCCCATAGTGCTGAGCGAGGGACGCGCGGCGCTGGGACGTCCGCCGCAGTCGGTACTGGAGATTCTCTGAGTGAGCGAAATCCTGGTCTTGTACTACAGCCGCTACGGCGCCACCGAAAAGATGGCACAGCACGTGGCGCGCGGTGTCGAGGAAGTGCCCGGTATGCAGGCGCGATTGCGTACGGTTCCGGCGGTCTCCACCGTGTGCGAAGCCACCGAGGACGATATCCCGGCGCAGGGTGCGCCCTATGCCAGCGTCGATGACCTGCGCGAATGCGTCGGTCTTGCGCTCGGCAGTCCGACACGCTTCGGCAACATGGCGGCGCCCCTGAAATACTTCATCGACAGCACCGGCGGCCTGTGGCTGGGCCACGAACTGGCAGGCAAGCCGGCCGCCGTTTTTACGTCCACGTCCTCCCTGCACGGTGGTCAGGAGACCACCCTGTGGTCCATGATGCTGCCGCTGCTGCATCACGGCATGCTGTTGACGGGCATCCCCTACAGCGAGACCGACCTGCTGCATACCGACGCCGGGGGAACCCCCTACGGTGCCAGCCACCTGGCCGGTACGGACAGCAAGAAACCGCTCACCGAGGCGGAACAGCGCCTGTGCCGGGCATTGGGTAAGCGTCTCGCCGAGATCGCCCTGAAACTGCAAAGCTGAGCGGTTTGAAAACACGCCTCTCCCATGCGCTCACCCTGCTGGGCTATCTGGGCATCATGGCGCTGCTCATCGCCTGGTACGGCTGGCTGGCCCCGCCGCAGGTGTTCTCCGCGCCGGTAGTTATTTCGGTTCTGGGTTTACCGCTTTTTCTGGTGCTGCGAGGCCTGCTGCACGCCCGCCCCCGCGCCGTGGCCTGGAGCCTGTTCCTCTCGCTGTTCTACTTCACCCACGGCATCGTCGAGGCCTACAGCAACAGCCAGGCACGGTGGCTGGCCCTGACCGAAGTGGCCCTGGCTCTGTGCTGGATCGTCGGAGGAATACTGTTTATTCGCTCCAGCAAACGCGCAGCGGGGTCTGGCTCAGAGCAGCATTAGACCGGATCCGGCCTGAGATCCTTAACCAGAAAAAAACCGGCGCGGGTTACCACGTTCAGAGTCCCAGGACGGATTTCACGAATGGGACGGTGAGTTTGCGCTGCGCGGCCAGCGAGGCTTCATCCAGTTGATCGAGCAGGTCGAACAGTGCGGGCATGTCACGCGGCAGTCGGCGCAGCAGGTAGCTGGCGGTCTCGTCGGGCATCTCAAAGCCCCTCTGCTGTGCCCGCAACTGCAGCGCCTGCATGCGCTGGGCATCGTCGAGCGCTTTGAGCTGATACACCACGCCCGAACCGAGACGCGACAGCAGGTCGGGCAGACCGATGCGCAGCCGCGCAGGTGCGGCACCGGCGCTTACGATCAGGGTGCTGCCGGATTCGCGCATGCGATTGTAGAGATGAAACAGCGCCTCTTCCCAGTCGGAGTCGCCGGCGATGGCGTCGACATCGTCTATACACACCAGATCGAACCGCTCCCATCCCTCCAGCAGTGCAGTCGCCAGGCCGCCGGCTTCCCGCAGCGACACGTAGGCCGCGCTGCGCCCCTCGCTGGCGGCCTGGTGGCAACAGGCCTGCAGCAGGTGCGTCCTGCCGGAACCGGCGCTGCCCCAGCAGAAAAAAAACGTCTCGCCCTGTCCGCGCGCCGCCTGGCGCAATTGACCGATGAGTTCGAGGTTGGGTCCCGCGACAAAGTTTGAAAACCGCGCCGACGCCTTCAGCTGCAAACGCAACGGGAGCTGCTCACCCATTCAGGCCCGCCGCGCCCGCCGGCTCCAGGTCACCACGTAGTCGATGCCGCTCCAGACCGTGGTAACGGCCACGGCATACACCAGCGGCACGGTCCAGCCGGGCTGCACCCACAACGATGCAGTTTCCAGAATAACCACCAGCACCAGGGCAATCTGCAGGACCGTGTTGAGCTTGCTGATCGGGGTTGGCGCGGCCTCCAGCCGAGCGACCCGAAAATGGTACACCAGCGCCCCGCCGACAATGACGATATCGCGCAGGATAACCACAACAAACAGCCACACCGGCAGCAGGCCGGTCCAGGTCAACGCCGCATAGCTGCAGACCAGCAGCGCTTTGTCGGCGATCGGATCCAGCAGTGCACCGAGGCGGCTGGCCCAGTTGTAATGTTTGGCAAGGAAGCCGTCCACGCCGTCTGAAATGCCTGCCACGAAAAACAACACCAGCGCCAGCCGGTACTGCTGCTGCAGCAGCGCCCAGGTGGTCGGGGCCACCAGCAGGATACGGCCGACGGTAATCAGGTTGGGGATATCGCGTGCCCGCATGCTGTGCGTGGCTCAGCGCCGCAAACGGAAACGCCACGACAGCGGGTCAGCCACCGGTTGCAGCACTCGGCCGAGCGTAATGAGCTGCATCAGGCTGCGCTCCTGCGCGCTCAGGGTCAGGTCGAACTGCACTTCCTGGCCGGTCACCCGCACCACCTGAATCCGGTCGACCGGCGTGAGCGCAGCGAGGTAATCGTAAACACGGGCGTAATCGCCAAGTCCGCGAATGCCCTCCACCACCACGGGACGAATACTGGAGCCGGAGTCGCTGACCGCGTATTGCCCGGCCAGCCGTTCGGTGGCCTGCGCGATGCCCTCTGTGACCGCGACATCCATACTGTCGCCGCGCCCGCTCCAACCCCGCCCGGCGCCTTCCGCGAGCAGGTTCCAGCTGCTCCTCCAGCTGCCGCCGGCGCCGGAACGATCGAGTTTTCCAACCAGAACCACCTGCGGCCGGTAGCGCTGCGATGCCGGCTCAATGGCACCCAGAAAGCCGCCCCAGACATCGGTGAATTGCACGGCGCGCTGATCCTCCAGATCCATCAGCGGGAGGGTGACCGGTAAGCCGTGCAGCCGGGCCGCCCGCATGACGGCATCAGCAGCCGGGTTCTCGCTCGCCTCGGAAACCAGATAGCGCCGCCCGCGATCGTCGACCGCCAGCCACAGCAGCACGTCGGGGCGCTCGCTGCCCCAGTAGGGCAGCCCCGCGGCACGAATCTCGCGGGCCAGCGCCACGCCATCGAAGTGCACCCAGAGGCGCAGCCGAGTCTCGCCGGTCGGACCGGCAACCTCTTCAAAGCGGTACTGCTCGACAAACCGCCCCGGCCGCTGCAGCAGCTGGCGGGCGGGTGCCTGGTCCACCGAGCGGGCACTGCCGGTGACACGCACCAGCACGTCCTGCAGGGCCTGCTGCAGTGCGCTATCGCGCGCCGCCACGTCCCGGCCGGCGGCATCCACCTCGACCTGAAACAGGTCGCCCACGCGCGCCGCCTGCAGCGGCGCCGAGCCCAGCAGCAATGCCATCAGGCCGGCAATACAGTAACGTAGAATCAATGACTTCATCCTGGTTAGGGCCGGTCCGGCGCTACCATACCACAGGACAGGAAAAGCTCTCATCATCTGCGTCGCGCCGGCGGCGACGGCCAACCCGGCAATGCAATGCGCGACGACTACGGGTAATATTGCGTTTTGCCAACCAACGGAG
>CBDTYI010000114.1:0-8202 GCA_965364565.1 uncultured Gammaproteobacteria bacterium
ACCAGATCGATGACTACGTCATTGCCGAAGGTCAGGCGGTAATCCAGGGCCATTCGGGTGACGAACAGCACCGCGTCCGGATCATCGCCGTTGACATGGAAGATCGGCGCCTGGACGGGCTTGGCCACCTCGGTGCAATACAGCGTGGAACGTGCTTCGTGCGGATGGCTGGTGGTAAAGCCGATCTGGTTGTTGACCACCACGTGAATCGTCCCCCCGGTGCTGTAGGCCGGGAGCTTGGACAGATTCAGGGTCTCGGTCACCACTCCCTGGCCGACGAATGCCGCATCGCCGTGCACCAGCACCGGCAGCACCAGCTCCGTGCCGTTGGTCCGGTGACGGTCCTGGCGCGCGCGTACGCCGCCTTCGACCACCGGCCCGACGATCTCCAGATGCGAAGGGTTGAAGGCCAGCGCCAGGTGTACCGGCCCGCCCGGCGTCTTGATGTTGGAGTAGAAACCCTGATGATATTTCACGTCGCCGGAGCCGATGCGTTCGTCGAGTTCGCCCTGGTGCTCAAACTCCGAGAACAGTTCGCCGGGTGCTTTGCCGAGCAGGTTTACCAGCACATTCAGGCGACCGCGGTGCGCCATACCCAGCACGACGTCGGTGACACCGCGTGCGCCGGCGCCCTGCACCAGCTCATCCAGCAAGGGAATGAGGGCATCTCCACCCTCCAGCGAGAAGCGTTTCTGACCGGTGTAGCGGTTGTGCAGGTACCGTTCCAGTCCTTCGGCCGCCGTCAGGTCGCCGAGCAGTTCGCGGCGCACCTGCGAGGTGTGCTGCGCCGCCCAGTCGCCATGACTCGATTCCAGGCGCTGCTCGATCCAGCGGCGTTCGTCCGAGGCCGAGATATGCATGTGTTCGCTGGCCACTGTGCCGCAGTAGACGCGCTCCAGAATTGCGATAACCTCGCGCGCCGGCCGGGCGTTGGCCGGATCGATGGACACCACTGATACCGGCTGATCGAGGTCTGCCGCGTCCAGCCCATAGTATTGCGGCGTGAGCTCGGGCGGGCGCTCGCGCGTCTGGATCTGCAGCGGATCGGTGTCGGCCATCAGGTGGCCCAGCATGCGGTAGGCCATGATCAGCCGCTCGGCCCCGCTGTGCGGGTCCCGCAGCGGCCCGGTCAGGCTGGGGGCATGGCCGTCGGCCCCCTGTTCGACGCCGTAGAAATAGTGGCGCCACTCGGCGGACACATTGTCGGGTGACGCTTTGAAAGCCTCATAGAGCTGATCGATGTATTCGGCGTTGACAGCATTGATCCCCGATGCGCGTCGGAGACCACGAAGGGTGCGGGTCATGGGTTCACCAAATGTGCGTCTTATGCACCAACATAGCTCAGAGTCGGACCACAAACGTCGCGCGCTTGCGCAGGCCGATTCTAGCACCGTGCCTGGGCGAAGTGTCTGACCTGCGACAACTCCGGGCCGACGGGAATGATTCATTCGCTTCCCGGTCCGGGTGAGCCGAAACGACCTGTGCCGGGCGAGCGAAACCGGGCTGCATGCAAGCCCGCCGGCGAGCCGTACGCCGGTTTCCGTGCCGGTCGCTCGGGTTGAGCGGACCGCCGTCCAGCTACACTAACGGTTGATCCACATGGCGCTGCGCCTCAAACTGTGGCGTATTGCCCACCCCATACTAGATCCGCGTCGCAATGAAGCTGTTTCACATACTTGCCATACTGATCTCGCTCTCGGCGGTGTTCAGTTACCTCAACTACCGCTATCTCAAGCTGCCGACCGCCATCGGCCTGATGCTGATCGCCTTGCTCGCGTCTCTGACGTTGCTGATTCTGGGGCCTCTGGCGCAAAACCTCGAGGAGTACACCGAGGTGTTGCTGCGGACCGTCGATTTTGATGAAACGCTGTTGCACGGGATGTTGAGTTTCCTGCTGTTCGCCGGTGCCCTGCACGTGAACCTGGCGGATCTGGTCAAACAGCGCTGGGTGATCGCAACCCTGGCGACCGCCAGCGTGCTGGGTGCAACGGTTATCATCGGGTATCTCGCGTATTCGGGGTTCGGTCTTCTGGGCCTTGATGTTCCGTTCATCTATTGTCTGCTGTTCGGCGCACTGATTTCGCCGACCGATCCCATCGCCGTGCTCGGCATACTCAAGAGCGCGGCCGCACCCAAGACTCTGGAAACCAAAATAACCGGCGAATCGCTGTTCAACGACGGAGTGGCGGTTGTGGTGTTTCTCGTGCTGCTGGGGATCGCGACGGGTGGCGAGGAGGTTTCCGCCGTGTCGGTGGCGATGCTGTTCATCCAGGAGGCGGTGGGCGGCGTGCTGTACGGTCTCGGGATCGGAACCCTGGCTTACTGGATGCTCAAGCGGGTAGACGACTATTCTGTCGAGGTGCTGATCACGCTGGCGCTGACCACGGGTGGCTACGCTCTCGCCGAGGTGCTGCATCTGTCGGCGCCAATCGCCATTGTCGTGGCGGGCCTGTTGATCGGCAACCACGGCCGTAGCTTTGCCATGTCCGACAAGACCCGCGGACATCTGGATGCCTTCTGGGAACTGGTCGACGAGATTCTGAACGCGGTGTTGTTCGTATTGATCGGTATGGAAGTCCTGGTGCTGGCGTATCGCCACGAGTACCTGTTGGCGGGGTTGCTGGCCATTCCCATCACCTTACTGGCGCGACTGATTTCGGTCGGTGTGCCGGTCGGAATAATGCGCCGTTACCGCAGCTTCAGTCCGATGGTGGTGACCATTCTCACCTGGGGTGGTCTGCGCGGCGGGATTTCGGTAGCGCTGGCACTCTCGCTGCCGCCGGGGGAGGTTCGCGATACCCTGGTCACGGTGACCTACGTTGTAGTCGCGTTTTCGATACTCGTGCAGGGTCTGACCATCGGGCCCCTGGTGCGGCGCGCTCAGAGCCCGAAAACCCGGCTGCCGCACCAATGAATTTGCAGCAAGCGTATGCGTGGTTCATAGTCCTGCGCAGGGGGCGGGCGCGCTCCCGCTCACCGCGGTGGCGCCTCCCGGGACGCGCCGGCCAAGCCCGCCGTGCAGCAGGCCCAGTATGTGATTTGAGCTATGCAGATTGTCTATAGAGCCCAGGATATTTCGGAAGCCCATATCATCGCAGGGATGTTGCAGTCGAACGGTATCGAAGCTCACGTGGGCGGCTACTATTTACAGGGAGCACTTGGTGAAATTGGCGTGTCGGGTTTCGCTAATGTCCATGTAAGCGACGCGGATGTCACACTGGCCCGGTCGATGATCGGGGAGTACGAGGGAAAGAACCGAAAACGCGCCGATCACCGGAACATGGGCGGCACCGCAGCCAGATCGATAGTTCCAGTCATTGTTCTCGTTGTCCTGTTTGTCTTGGTGCTTATAGCGTTTCACGCCTAAACGGGTGCTTCGGGCGGGCTCGAAACAGCGACCACCCATGGCAAAGGATTGTTGAGAACGTCCGGTCCAGCGCGGATCAGTCCGGACTTTCCGCCGCTCCGCGCGCAGGCCGTTCATCGACCAAGGGAACGAAGGCGACACCCAGTACGCTCTTGCTGTGCGTGCCTCCGTGCTCGTCCTTGCTCACCAGCATCAGCTCCTGGTAACTGTAGGGAAGACCGACCGGAATCACCAGGCGGCCGCCGGGCTTGAGCTGGTCGATGAGTGGTTGCGGAATGTGACTGGCTGCGGCGGTCACGATGATACCGTCGTAGGGCGCATGCTCGGGCCAACCCTGGTAGCCGTTGCCGATGCGGGTCTCGACGTTAGCATAGCCGAGGCGCTTCAGGCGTGCGGCGGCGGCTTCACTCAACGCCGCGACCACCTCCACGCTGTATACCTGCCGGCACAGTTCGCACAGAATCGCGGTCTGGTACCCGGAGCCGGTGCCCACCTCCAGGACCACGTGCTCCGGCTGCAGCCCCAGCAAATCCGTCATCAGTGCCACGATGTAGGGTTGCGATATCGTCTGTCCGTGGCCGATCGGCAGCGGACCGTTGTCGAACGCGGCGGCTTGCATTTCGGACGGCACGAACTTGTCGCGCGGCACCTTCGCCATGACCTGCATCACCCGCGGGTCCAGCGCGTCCTTGCCGATCATGCTGCGGGTATAGTGCACCTCGCTTTCGATGTCGGCCATCATACGCTTCAGATTCCTGTCCATATTGCGCTCCTCAGGTGCCTTCCTGCCAGGAGGACAGATAGCGTTTCTGTTCTTCGGTCAGCTGGTCGATCGCGATCTGCATGGCGGCGAGTTTCAGGCGCGCCACTTCGCGGTCGATTTCCGCCGGCACATTGTGCACGGCATTGTCCAGGTCGTGCTCGCTGCTCGCCAGGTAGACGGCGCACAACACCTGGTTGGCGAAACTCATGTCCATCACCGCCGAGGGGTGCCCCTCGGCCGCGGCCAGGTTGACCAGTCGGCCCTCGGCCAGCAGGCACAGCCGCCGCCCGTCGCCCAGGGTGTACTGGTCGACCGAGGGGCGCGGCCGCTGGCGCTCGACCGCCATGGCTTCCAGCGCGGGTATGTTGATTTCTACGTTGAAATGTCCGGAGTTGGCCAGCACGCAGCCGTCTTTCATGACTTCCATGTGCACCTTGTCCACCACGTGCTTGTCACCGGTGGCGGTGACGATGAAATCCGATTCCCGAGCCGCTTCCAGTAGCGGCATGACGCGGTAACCGTCCATGGCCGCCTCCAGGGCGCGCAGTGGATCGACTTCGGTGACTACCACATGCGCGCCGTGTCCGTGCGCGCGCAGCGCGATACCGCGCCCGCACCAGCCGTAACCGACCACGGTGAAGGTCTTGCCCGCCAGCAGACTGTTGGTGGCGCGGATCACCCCGTCCAGGGTGCTCTGCCCGGTACCGTAGCGGTTGTCGAACAGGTGCTTCGTCATGGCGTCGTTGACCGCGATCAGCGGGAACTGCAATGCGCCTTCGCGTGCCATGGCGCGCAGCCGGATCACCCCGGTGGTGGTTTCCTCGGTGCCGCCGAGCATTCCGGACAGCAGCTCGCGCCGGCTCTTGTGAATTTCGCTCACCAGATCGGCGCCATCGTCCATGGTGATGGACGGGCGATGATCCAGCGCAGCATTGATGTGGCGGTAATAGGTCTCGGTCGATTCGGCGCGAACGGCGTGTACCGGGATGTCGAAACGCTCCACCAGTGCCGCCGCCACATCGTCCTGGGTGCTGAGCGGATTGCTGGCACAGAGCACGATGTCCGCGCCGGCGCTTTTGAGGGTGCGCGCCAGGTTGGCGGTCTCGGTGGTGATATGCAGGCAGCCGCTGATGCGTACGCCCTGCAGCGGCCGGGTCTTTTCGAAACGCGCGGCCAGCTCGCGCAGCACCGGCATTTCCCGACGTGCCCACGCTATGCGTTTTTCGCCCTGTTCGGCCAGGTCCGCATCCCTGATATCGAACCCGCGTCGCTTCACCATGCCTGTGCGTCAGCGCTCCGGCGCCGTGGCCGGACGTCTCCTGTCGATGGAGGGACAGCCTGATTGCTGCTAGTCTTTATATACAGTCTAGCACCGGCAGCGTTCCGCCTGCGTGCTGTTTCACAGCAGATCCTGATCTGGCCATGGTTTGGGCTTGTTGACGCTGCGCTGACCTGAACCGGAGTCGCAATGAACCACCTCGACAATCACCGCATCGCAGAGCTCAGAAAACGTCTGGTGCAGCAACAGGAGGCATTGCTGGGCCTGGAGGAGACCGGGGCGGAGGCGGCCAGCACCGTGGAACTTGACCAGACCACCGTGGGGCGTCTGTCGAGAATGGACGACTTGCGCGCGCAGGCGATGTCGCAGGAGAGCGAACGGCGGCGCCATCTCGAGCTGCAGCGCATCAACAGCGCACTGCAACGCATGGCAGCGGGTGAGTACGGATACTGCGTACGATGCGGTGAGGAGATTGCGCTCAAGCGTCTCGAGTTCGATCCGGCCACGCCACTGTGCATCCGCTGTGCCAGCGAGGCCGAAAGCGGCACAGACTGATGGACAGCGGCGGCGACAGGCTGGATCGCAGAGGGTTTTTACGAATTTCCGCCGCCGCGACGCTTAGCCTGATGCAGGCCGGAACTGAAGCCAGGCAGCCGGAGAGGCCAGGCGGCAAAGCACGGCCCGGCGCCACACCCGGCCGGCGCGCGCCATCACAGGCGTTGAAACTGTTTCTGTGCGGGGACGTCATGACCGGGCGCGGCATCGATCAGGTTCTGCCGCACCCCGGTGATGCGCGAATCTATGAACGCTACATCAACGATGCGCGCGGCTATGTGCAGCTGGCCGAGCGCGCCAACGGACCAATCGCCCGGCCGGTGGACTTCAACTATATCTGGGGGGATGCGCTGGAGGTGCTGAGGCGTGCGGCGCCGGACGCGCGCGTCATTAACCTGGAAACGGCGGTGACCCGCAGCGACGAGTACTGGCCGGGCAAGGGCATCAACTATCGCATGAACCCGGATAATGTCGCCTGCCTCAGCGCCGCGCACGTCGATTGCTGTGTGCTCGCCAACAACCACGTCCTGGACTGGGGCTACAGCGGGCTCGCCGATACCCTGCGCAGTCTGCACCAGGCCGGGCTCAGGACGGTGGGCGCGGGGCGCAACCGTCAACAGGCCGAGGCGCCGGCCAGCGTCGAGCTGCCCGGCAGAGGTCGCGTGATCCTGTTCGCGTTCGGCGCCACCTCGAGCGGCATACCGCCCGCCTGGGCGGCCACGGGCACCCGTCCCGGTATCAATCTGCTGGCCGATTTTTCTCCCGCAACGCTGCGGCGCATCGCGGCTCAGGTCGCGGCAGTGAAACGGCCCGGCGATATCGCCGTGGCATCGATTCACTGGGGCGGCAACTGGGGTTATGCGATTCCCGCAGAGCACCGCAGTTTTGCCCACCGGCTCATCGACGTCGCGGGCATCGACGTGATTCACGGCCACTCCTCGCACCACCCCAAGGGCGTCGAGATCTACCGGGACAAGCTCATCATTTACGGCTGCGGCGACTTTGTGAACGATTACGAGGGCATCCACGGCTATGACGAGTTCCGCGGCGATCTGGCGCTGGTGTACCTGCCTGAGGTGGATGCGCGCACCGGTCGTCTCACAGGCCTGAAAATGGTGCCCCTGCAGATGCGGCAGTTCAGCCTGCATCACGCCTCGGACCAGGATGCGCGCTGGCTGGCGGATACGCTGCAGCGGGAAGGCGCCGCGCTGAACACCCGGGTGGAACGGCGCGACGACAATGTTCTGGTGCTGGGTGATCGACGCCAGCCATGATCACGGGCCCGCCCGTCGAACACTTGACCTGGATCAATTCCCTCGGTGCTGTAACTGGGTTTTGATGTAACCGGAACAACCGGTTAAACACAAGGTGACGCATGAGCGACGTGTTCGAGTTTGCGGATGAGCTGGGACCCTTAAAGGTAATCCACGTCCACGAGCCCTCGGTCGGCTTGCGCGCGGTACTGGTGGTCGATAACGTCGCTACCGGTCCTTCCATCGGCGGCGTGCGCATGGCGCCCGACGTGAGCACCGCCGAGTGCTGCCGGCTGGCGCGCGCCATGACGCTCAAGAATGCCGCGGCGGGGCTGCCGCACGGTGGCGGCAAGGCGGTGCTTTACGGCGATCCCAAGATGCCCAGGGAACGCAAGCAACTGCTGATCCGCGCACTCGCCAAGGCGTTGCGCAACGAGGATGCCTACATTTTCGCGCCCGACATGGGTACCGACGAAGAGTGCATGGCCTGGGTGCGCGACGAGATCGCGCGCGTGGTGGCCTTGCCGCGCGAACTCGGCGGCATACCGCTGGACGAGATCGGCGCCACCGGCTTCGGTCTCAGCCAGGTCGCCGAAATTGCTATCGAGTATTGCGATTTCGAACTGAAGGGGGCGCGGGTGGTGGTGCAGGGTTTCGGTGCAGTGGGCGGGCACGCCGCCCGTTTCCTCGCCGAGAGGGGCGCCGTGCTGGTGGCTGCCGCCGATTCCACCGGCACCATACATAACCCGCAGGGTCTGGAGGTCGCGCGGCTGACGGAGATCAAGCGGGCTGGTGGCAGTGTCGGCGACTACGCCGATGCCAGGAAACTGGACCGTGACGCCGTGGTGGATATCGACTGCGATATCTGGATTCCGGCTGCGCGTCCCGATGTCATCGATGCATACAACGTCGAACGGCTGCGTGCGCGGCTGGTCATCGAAGGCGCCAATATCCCAATCACCCACGAGGCGGAACGCATTCTGGC
>CBDTYI010000115.1:0-8182 GCA_965364565.1 uncultured Gammaproteobacteria bacterium
CGATGGTCGCGAACGCCACGCCCTGTGGCAGCACAATCACTGCGCCGGTCAACCCGGCGATGAAATCGGCGCGCAGCGACACCCGGTTGACGAGCGGAAACCAGGCCAGGAACGGCAGGAAAGTTCTGATTGCCAGACTTCTCATGAGCAGGAACTACCACGCATGGGGCCGAACACCGTCAGGTGCGCCAGCAGGGTTCGGAAATTCTATAACCAGGTGGTCCAGCCGGTTGCCCGGCATGCACCGCGAACCGCCGCAGCTTACCAGGCCGGCTTATTGAACAACGGCTGCGCGGTACCGGTCGGCGGTGCGTCCGGCAGTGCCGCAGGCAGCGTGTCGCCCGGAATCAACTCACCCCAGTCGGTGCGTTCCCGCATGCGCTGCTCGACCGACTCGGGCAGGAAAGCCTGCTCGGCGCGCACTTCCCAGCCACCGCCCAGGGCCTTGTAGGTCGCCACCAGGTTGGTGACGATTTCACCGCGCGACCGGGTGTAGGCATCCTGGGCACGCAGCAGCCGCTGCTGGGAATCGAGCACACGCTGAAAATCGACGGCGCCTTCCCGGTACTGAATCATCGACAGGTCGACGGCGCGCTGCGCGGCATTGACACTGTCGTGCAGATACTCGGTCGCGCTCCTGGCCGCCAGGAAGCCGGCCAGACCGTCTTCCACCTCGCGCGCCGCCTCCAGCACAGTGTTGCGGTAATTGACCAGCAGCTGCTCGAAGCGGGCGTCCTGCACCCGCACGTTGTTCTTCAAACGGCCGTAATTGAACAGCGGCCAGGAGAACGACGGACCCACACCGTAGGCGAGACTGTCGGCCTTGAACAGATCGCCGAGATCACTCTGATTGGTGTCACTGCTGACAAAACCGATCGAGCCGACCAGGCTCAGGCGCGGGTAAAGGTCACTCTGGGCGACACCGATAAGCGCGCTCTGGGCCGCGGCCTGCAGCTCGGCCTCGCGAATGTCCGGGCGGCGGCGCAGCAGATCCGCCGGCATACCCACCGCCACTGCGGCAGGCGCTTCGGGTATGGGAGCCTTACCGAGGAGCCCGGAGAGGTCCTGCGGCGGCATGCCCAGCAGAATGCTCAGCGCGTTCTTGGACTGGCGGATGTTGCCCTCCAGGGTCGGGATCTGCGCCTGCGTATCGCGCAGCTGGGTCAGTGCCTGGGCCGGATCGAGTTCGCTGACCGCACCGGCGCGGAAGCGCACGTCGGCAATTTCATAGCCGCGCTGCTGGATTGCGGCGTTGGCCTGGGCCACCGCCAGCCCCTCCTGCAGGGTACGGATGGTGGCATAGACCCGCGCCACCTCGGCGCTCAGCGACACCAGGGCGCTGTCATAGTTGGCCACCTGCGAACCCATGTTGGCTGCTGCCGACTCAACCCCGCGGCGGAAGCGGCCCCAGAAATCCAGCTCCCAGGACGCGTCGAAGCCGGCATTGGCCTGCCAGAAGTTCTTGTCGATAGTGGGACTGAAGTTCGGCTGGTTCTCGCTGATACGGCTGCGGGTGAGCGCGCCGGCCGCCTGCTGCAGCTGCGGATACTGGGCGCCGATCGCGATGCCCAGCTGGGCGCGGGCTTCGAGTATGCGCAGACCGGCGACCTGCACCGGCAGGTTCTGCTGATAGGCTTTCTCGATCAGCACGTTCAGCACCGGATCGTTGAAAACGGTCCACCACTGGCTGTAGTCGGCCTGGACGGCCTCTACCACAGGTTCGTCCTGCTCCAGCCAGCTCTCTTCCAGTGCGGCTTCGGGTCGTTCGAAATCCGGTCCCAGCGTGGTGCAACCGCTCAGAACCAGTGTCACTACCAATCCGCCCCACGCGGCAGACCGCCAAGCTGTTGTTTGCATTTTTTGTATTGCCTCCCGGGCCGGATTTCCTTGCTAGCAGCGGGGACACGCAGCCCCTACCGCGAGCGCAACGTGCCCCGATGGGATGATACCCGGTATGCATCGCGATCGGAAACCCGGCTACCGGGCGGCGCTGGCGCGCGGGAACGCATTACAAGGTTGCGCAAAGGGTGCTAGGCTTTGCACACAACACACATGGGCATGCAGAACGAACCATGCGCCATTCAAACCACGGGGGCAAACCATGACCGACGAGTCCAAACAGGCGGGCATCATTCAGGTGCTGGTGGAGCGATTCGAGACACAGCGGCTACCGCGCGCCCTGGCGCTGAAGAAAAAGGTCGATGCCGGCGAACGACTGGACGACCTCGACATCGCCTTTCTTGAAGAGGTATTCCGGGACGCGCAGGAGAACCGGCACCTTGTGGAACAGAATCCGAAGTGGCAGGATCTCGCGGCCCAGGCCCTGAGCCTGTATGAGGAGATCACTGCCAAGGCGCTGGCCAACGAGAAGGGCTCCGGCGAAGCGCCCTGATCAGACCCGCGCCGTGCTAGCGACCAGTGCCGACTTCGACGGTACTCAGGCGGCGAGGCGAGGCCGCAGCCAACGCATCACAAGGCCGATGACCGGCAAGCGCTCGTACATACCCTCTGCGGCATCCCAGTAATCGACATGCGCCGTTACCCGGCCGCTGCCGTCAAATTCAACGTGACTTACCCCCGTTACATCGATGCCGCGCCGTTTCAGGCTGCAGGTGAAACGCCAGCGTATGAATGCCGCATTCCCCGAGCACATCCAGTCGTGTACCCGGAAGCGCGGTGAACGCGTGGTGCGGAACATGTGCTCGAACACCTGGCGTATCGCGCGCCTGCCCTGCACGGCATTGAAGGGATCTTTGAAGGTGGCGCTGTCGCTGAACACCGCCTCGAGGTTGTTCAGCGACTTCATGTCGAGGCTCTCGAAGAATTCCACGTAGGCTTCAACCCAGGCGCTGCAATCGTTCATGTGCGGGTCATCCTCCTGACCAGAGCAAAATAAACCGGATAGGGTAGGCAGCGCAGCAGCTTAAGCAGCCATACGAAACGGCGCGGAAAGGCGATCTCGAAACCGCTGCCCTCGAGCTTTGCGACAATGCGCGCCGCCGCCTGTTCCGCAGTCATCAGGAACGGCATGGCAAAACGGTTCTTGCGGGTCAGCGGCGTGTCGACAAAGCCGGGGTTGATCACCCGCATGCGCACACCTGCGCTGGCCAGCTCCGGTTGCAGCGCTTCGGCGAGATTGATGAGCGCCGCCTTGGTAGCACTGTAGGGTGCGCCGCGCGGCAGACCCCGGTAACCGGATACGCTGGCGGTCAGCAGCAGCTGCCCGCTGCGACGACGGCGCAACCGCGGCAGCAACGCGTCCAGGCAGTGCACCGCCCCCATGTAGTTGACTTCCACCAGGCGCCGGAACAATGCCGCGTCGAATTGCTCGAGCGACATCGGTTCATAGTCGCCGGCGTTAAGAATCGCCACTTCGACGGGGCCCCACTCCTCCTCTATTCGCGCCACCGTCGCGGCGACCGCCGCAGCGTCCGTGACATCCAGCGGATAGCTGCGCACTCTCCCCTGTCCGGCGCCGGCGACGAGTTCATCGAGCCGCTGCACGCTGCGCGCGCTGGCGGCCACTCGCCAGCCGGCGGCGGCCAACTGCTGCGCAAGACAACGGCCAATACCGGAACTGGCACCGACCAGCCACAGCACCCCGCGCTGTCCCCTGTGAGCCTCCGTCGCTTTCATACAAGCCTCCGTTTACAAACGTTTTTTCACGCTTCCGGTTGAGCCGGGCCGCAGCCTGTACATCAGGCTTGCAATATTTGTACAGCTATTGTACATTCACCGTCATCAGCTGTCTAACTTTTGTCGAGGACGCCAATGCGCATAGCCATCATAGGAAGCGGAATCGCCGGCCTGAGCGCCGCCTGGTTACTCAACCGCCGGCACCAGGTCACGCTGTACGAACGCAACGACTACTTCGGCGGCCACACCAACACGCGCACGGTGGAAACCGAGGCAGGTCCGGTACCGGTGGACACCGGTTTCATCGTCTTCAACCGCCGCAACTACCCGTTGCTTACCCGCCTGTTCGAACACCTCGGCGTGCGCACGCAGGCGACCCGGATGTCATTCTCGGTGTCCGCCAACGGCGGGCGTTACGAGTACGCCGGTTCGGGCCTGGCCGCCCTGTTCGCGCAGCGCAGCAACCTGTTCAACCCGCGACACTACGGCATGCTGGCGTCCATCCTGCGCTTCAACCGCGACGCCAAACGCCTGCTGCAGGACGCGGCGGTAAACCCGGCATCGATAGACGACTTCATTGCTGCGGGCGGCTATGGTGAGACATTCCGCAATCGCTACCTGCTGCCCATGGCGGCGGCCATCTGGTCGTGCCCCGTCGAGACCATGGCCTCTTTCCCGGCCGCCAGTCTGGCGCGCTTCTTCGCCAACCACGGCCTGCTCGATCTGCGCAACCGCCCGCAGTGGCGAACCGTGTGCGGCGGCAGTCAACAGTATGTGAAGCAGCTGCTGAAACCGCTGGAGGGCAAGATCGCCTGCCGGGACCGCGTCACGGCGGTGCAGCGCAGCGACAACGGCGTCACGGTGCACGCGCAAAGCAGCGGCGCCAGACACTTCGATGCCGCGGTGTTCGCCTGTCATGCCGATCAGGCCCTGCAGCTGCTCGATGCACCCACCGCGCGCGAGCACAGTGTCCTGGGCGCCTTCCGCTACCAGCCCAACCGGGCCGTGCTGCACAGCGACGCCGACCTGATGCCGCGCCGCAAAGCGGTGTGGTCGGCCTGGAACTATCTGACCACCGAGGGTCGCCGGGGTACCGACGCGGTATCGGTCAGCTACTGGATGAACTGTCTGCAGCGGCTGGACCAGGCGCCGCCGTTGTTCGTGACCCTGAACCCGCTGCGCGAGCCGCGGCGCGCGCGCGTCATCGCCGAGATGGACTATGACCACCCGGTGTTCGACCACCAGGCCATGGCCGCGCAGCAACAACTCGCAAGCCTGCAGGGTGACAACGGTATCTGGTACTGCGGCAGCTACTTCGGCTACGGGTTTCACGAAGACGCATTGCGCTCATCCGTCGAGGTGGCGCACCGGCTGGGGGTCGAGGTTCCCTGGGCGCAACCCGCGCTGCCCCTCGCCGAAGCCGATGCCAGGGCACAGCCGGCCCCAGCCTGGGCGAGCCGATGAAACAGCCGCAGCCACACAGCCGCATCTATCACGGCCGTGTCATGCACCGGCGCCTGGGGCCGCTTGCCTACCGGTTTGCCTACCCGGTATTCAGTTTCCTGCTCGATATCGACCGGCTGGATGACTGCGCGGCGCGCTGCCGGCTGTTTTCGCACAACCGAACCAACCTGTTCGCCCTCCACGACCGCGATCACGGCGCCCGCGACGGCAGTCCGCTGCGCCCCTGGGTCGAGCGCCACCTGGCGAGCCAGGGCATTGAACTGGACGGCGGACAGATACAGCTGCTGTGCTTCCCGCGCCTGTTCGGGTTCACCTTCAACCCTCTCAGCATCTGGTATTGCCGGCACCGCAGCGGCGCGCTCGCCGCCGTGCTGTGCGAAGTCCATAACACCTTCGGGGAGAGCCACAGCTACCTGTTGCACGATGGCGGCCGTCCACTGCGCGGGCCGGTGCGCGCGGCCCAGCACAAGGGCTTTCACGTTTCGCCGTTCATGCCCATGGACCTGCGCTACCGGTTCCGTCTGTCGCCGCCCGGCGCTGCGCTGAGCCTGGCGGTACGCTGCTTCCGCGACGGCGCCCTCACCATGACCGCGACCCAGACCGGCAGCGCGCTGCCGTTCAGCGACACGGCGCTGTTGCGCACCCTGGCCCGCACCCCGTTGATGACCTTTAAGGTCGTCGCCATGATTCACTGGCAGGCGCTCAAGCTGCTGCTGCGCCGCGCACGACTGTTTCGCAAACCTGAACCACCCGCACAGGAGGTCACCCCATGCTCCGCGAGAATGTAGCCCAACGCACCCAACTGCGCCCCACCCTGCCGCTTGCGGCACGCGTGGTGGCGAGCCTGCTCGGGCGTATCAGGACCGGCTCCCTGGAGCTCAGCTTCGAGGGCGGCGAGGTGGTGCGCCTGGCGAGGACCGAAGCCATCACGGCGCGCATGCACATCCACCGACCGATGGCGCTGCTGCGTCGCTGTCTGCTGCGCGGTGCCGTGGGATTTGCCGAGAGCTACGCGGCGGGCGACTGGGACACCCCGCAGCTGGCGCGTCTGCTCAACCTGCTGGCACAGAACCTTGAGCACCTGAACGGTGCGGCGCGGCTGGCACCGGGCCTGTGGCTGGACCGTGTGCGTCATCGCCTGCGCCGCAACAGCCGTCGCGGCAGCCGCAGAAACATCCGCGCCCACTACGACCTCAGCAACGACTTCTACCGCCTGTGGCTGGACGAATCCATGACTTACTCCAGCGCCCTGTTCGAAGACCCGCTCAGCGCCGCGGCCGATCAGCTGCCGCGGGCGCAACAGCGCAAGTACGAACGCATCCTGGAACTTACGCAGGCGCGCCCCGGCGAACGGATATTGGAAATCGGCTGCGGCTGGGGCGGTTTTGCCAACAGCGCCGCTGCGCGCGGCGTCAACGTGACCGGCATCACGCTGTCGCCCGCGCAACTCGCCTGGGCTCAGTCACGCGACAGCACCACAGCATTGCCCGGCACAGTGGAACTGCGGTTGCAGGACTACCGTGACGTGCAGGGCCAGTTCGATCACATCGTTTCCATCGAAATGCTGGAGGCGGTGGGTGAAGCCTACTGGCCCGGCTACTTCGCCAAACTGGCCGCAACGCTCAAGCCCGGCGGGCGCGCCGTCCTGCAGGTGATCGTGATCGATGATGCGCGCCTGGAGCGTTACCGCAAACAGCCGGACTTCATTCAGATGCACGTGTTTCCAGGCGGCATGCTGCCGTCGCGCCAGCGGCTGCAGCAGCTCGCCGCCGCAGCCGGTCTCGACTGGGTGGCGGAGCAGCCGTTCGGCCAACATTACGCCAAGACCTGCGAGCTCTGGGATCAAAGTGTCACGCGTCACGAGCAGAGCATTCGCGATCTCGGCTTCGACGATCCGTTCCTGCGCCGCTGGCACTATTACCTGCGCTACTGCCAGGCCGGTTTCGAGCTCGGTATGATCGACGTGCTGCACATCGCATTGCAGAAACCCGCCCATGCACACTGAACCGGTCACCCGCAGTGCCCTGCTGGCCTACGGGCTGCCCGGGCTGCCGCTGGCACTGCTCAGCCTGCCGCTGGTGATCTACCTGCCGGTCTACTACACCGAGCAGCTGGGTCTGCCACTGCTGGCGCTGGGCGCTGCGGTGTTCGTCGCGCGCCTGTTCGATATCGTCAGCGACCCGCTGATCGGACTGCTCAGTGACCGTCTGAAACGCCACGGCGTCCCGCGCCGCCTGTTTCTGCTGGCCGGAACGCCACTGCTGGCCTTCGCGATTCAGCAGTTGTTTGTTGCCCCGGACGATGCCGGCGTCGCTTACCTGTTCGTGTGGAACCTGCTGGCGTACCTGGGCTGGACCCTGCTTTACGTCCCCTACCTGGCCTGGGGCGCCGAGCTCTCCGATGTCTACCACGTGCGCACCCAGCTCGCCGGCAGCCGCGAAGGCTTCGCCATTGTCGGCATCTTCGCGGCGATCGCCCTGCCGACGCTGCTGGGTATTGCCGACCAGCCCGATGCGGTCCTGGCAGCCAGCGCCCAGGCAGCGTGGCTTCTGCTGCCGGTGGCAGTGCTGGTCGCGGCGCTGTTGACACCCGAAGCGCGCCCCACGGCGCGCCCCGGAAACCTGCGACCGGGTTCCTGGTCGGCACTGCTCAAAATGCCCGACCTGCGACGCCTGATCTCGGCCTATCTGCTCAGCAGCGCCGCCAACGCCCTGCCCGCCTCGCTGTTCATTTTCTATGTCAGCCACGTGCTGCAGGCCGGCCCATCCACCGGCCTGTTCCTGGCCGTGTATTTCATCACCGGCGTCGCCGCGCTGCCGGCCTGGGTCGCATTGTCACGGCGCCTGGGCAAGACACGCACCTGGATGCTATCGATGCTGCTCGCCTGTGCGGCCTTCGTGTGGGCGCCCTGGCTGCAGGCCGGTGACCATTTGGCCTTTGTTGTCATCTGCCTGGTGACCGGTGTCGCACTCGGTGCCGACATGGCCCTGCCGGCCTCGCTGCAGGCAGACCTGGTGGACACCGATGCCGCCCTGGCCGGCAGGCGCCGGGCCGGCCTGCTGTTCGGCCTGTGGGGGCTGGC
>CBDTYI010000116.1:0-8148 GCA_965364565.1 uncultured Gammaproteobacteria bacterium
TTCGACGAACCGGTCACCGATTTCCTGCCCGATCACCGCGGCCGTTTCCTGATCCTCGCTCAGGACACCGGCGGCAACGAAAACTTCGACCTGTACCGATTCGATCTCGCCAGCGGTAAGCGGGTTCGCCTCACCGCGGCCGGCGATGGCGACACCACCATGCTGTGCGGCCTGTCGCCGGACGACCGCGTGTTGTACTACGCCCAGACTCGCGATCACCGACGCGAGGCCGGCCTGTGGCAGGTGGACGTCGACACCGGGGCGGCGCGCGAGCTGCTGCCCGGCGACGGCCACACCTATGACTGCGAACGGCCGAGTGCGGACGGGCGCTACCTGCTGTTCGGCGAACTGGTCGGGTTCGATGAGCGCCACCTCGGACTGCTGGATCTCGCCACCGGTGCGCGGCGTGACATTGCGCGCGCGCCGGGTGTCAACAACGTCGACGCCTTTTTCGCGGGCGACCAGGTGTATTATCGCAGCGCGCTGGGAGCGGATCGCTTCCGTTTGTGGCGTTATTCTATAAGTGCCGCCGAGGCGGCGCTGGTCGAGCTGCCGTTCGACAGCGACATCGAACGGTTTGCCATGTACGCGCAGGGGCGTGTGGCGGTGATCGGTTATCGCAGTGCACTGCGCGGACGCACCGCGGTGTTGGTCGATGACTTCGCGGCGCCCGCCAGCTTCGGCCTGCCGCGCGATGCGATTGCCGGTGCGGTGTTCAGCGACAGCGACCCGCGCCTGGGCGTGGTGTATACCGATACCGCCAGCACGCCGCGCCGCTATTATCTGATCGGCGGCGACGCACCGGAGCTGCTCTACGATGCCAATCAGTCCGGTATCGACACCGACCTGTTCGCCGCCGCGCGATCGCTGCTGATCCCGAGCTTTGATGGCCTGGAGATCCCGGTGCACCTGTTCATTCCCAATGGCACCTCGGCGTGCGCCCCGCGCCCCGCGTTGTTCGTGATTCACGGCGGGCCGGAAGACCACGTCGATCCGGTATATCAGAGCGTGGCACAGTTCCTGGCCAACCGCGGTTTTATTGTGGTGGTGCCCAATGTGCGCGGCAGCACCGGGTTCGGTAAGTATTACGCTTCCCTCGACAACGGTGACTGGGGCGGCGGGCACATCCGCGATATCGTTGCCGTGGCCGCTGCCGTGGGTAGCTTTGAGTTTGTTGACGCCGACAATCTGTTTGTCGCCGGCGAGAGCTTCGGCGGCTTCAGTGTCATGTCGCTGATCACCCGCTACCCGACCACTTTCCGGGCGGCGGTTGACCTGTTCGGCTTTACCGAACTGGCCAGCTTTGTCGACAGCTGGCCGCGCTTTCTGCAGCGCAACCTGTTCGTGGAACTCGGTTTCGACCCGCGCAGCGATCCGTTGCGCAACCGGATGCTGTCGCCGCTCTACCACGTGGCGCGCATCCGCATTCCGCTGCAGATACACCAGGGCGCCAACGACAGCCGCGTACCGCGGGCACAGTCCGACCGGCTGGTGCGGCGTATGCGCGAGCTCGGCCAGAGCGTGGAGTATTTCGTCTACCCCGACGAGGGCCACGGTTTCACGCGCCGCGCCAACGAAGCGCTGGCCTGGGAGCGCGTGGTGGCGTTTCTCAGACGTTGGCGCGCAGATCCGGGCTCCGCTAACTGATTGATTTGACGCTGCCTGCGCCAACTGCTAGAAGAGTAGGTGTTAAAGTGCCTTTTTGCACTTTCGTACCGGAGGAATACATGTCATGCATATCAATAAGATAAGACATGGCGGAATGCTGCTTGCGATGAGTCTGCTGGTCGCTGATCCCGCCTTTGCACTGGATTTCGGCAATGTCATGAATCCGACCAAGTGGTTTGGCGGCAATCGTGACCGTTATGACGACGACTATTACTACGACGAGGGGCCGGGTTTCGGCGGGTATCCGCCTCCGTACGGCGCCCCGGGAGCCTACGGTGCCCCCGGCTTTGGCTACCCCGGTTACGGTGCGCCGGGCGTCGGTGCACCGGGTTACGCGCCGGGTTATGGTGCGCCCGGCTTCGGCGCGCCAGGCTACGGTTATCCCGGTGTTGCCCCCGGTGCGCCCGGGTACACGGCACCCGGCTACGCTGCCCCGGAAGCCAGCTCCGGTTCCGATGCGCTTGAAGTCGAGCGCCTGAAACGCCGCATCAGGGAACTCGAGGATCAGCAGCGCCAGAGCGCCGAAAGCGCGGCGGGGCAGTACAATTACCAGCAACCCATGGCGACGCCCGCCCCCTATGGCGGCGCCCAGCAGGGTTACCCGCCGCCAGCTGCGGGCCAGCAGGGCGGCTTTGCGCCGCCGGCGGCCGGGGCTTACGGCAGCGAGGGCTATGGCGCCGGTCAGCCGGGTTATGGTGGTCAGCCGGGTTATGGTGGTCAGCCGGGTTATGGTGGTCAGCCGGGCTACGCCGTTCCGCCCACGGGTCAGGGCAACCAGTGGTATTACCGGGATGACCCCAGTCTGCCACCGATGGACAATCAGTAGCTGTGGCAGGTGCGCGGCGTGGGAGCTGTTGCCGGGCGGGCGTGCGGGAGAATCGACGACCGTGTCTGAACAGAGCGCCGACAGAGGGTCCTGCAGCTTACCCGCTGCAGCCGATCGACCCGGTGTGACCACCCTGGCGCTGCAGCCCGAGGTACCGCTGGCAGATTACCGCGCCGCCATGCAGCTGGCCGATGCCGAGGCGAGCCGACGCCTCGGAGAACACATGCTGTTGTCGTGGTATGACCGGGACCGGGACTTCGAATCCCCCCAGCACGCCAGCGAGTGCCACCTGGACAGTGCGGTACCCGGTTATGTTGACTACGGCATTCATCACGGGGCAACCCTGAAAGTGGATATCGAACAAGGTCGCTTCGTGTTTTTCTATCTGCCGGTGAATCTGTGATGGCCGGGACCTTCGTCACGGCTTTGCGGCATCGCATGGTGCGCCCGTACACGGCGGTGCGCCATGCTGGAAACAGAGACTGCGGCGGCCGGTCGCCTCGACGTTGAGCGGTTTCAACCGACGGGCGACGCAGCGCAGCCGGAGTGTGTCCAAGGGCAAACCTAGGGAGGGAGCTATGCTTGGAGAATCGCACGACCTGATGAGTGAATTTCCCGAGTTCCGCGACAGAATCGAGACGCTGCGCAGCAACGACGGAAACTTCGCCAGGCTGATGACCGAATACGATCAGCTGGATGCGCGCATCCGCAGAATCGAAGAGTTCGGTCAGCGTGTCGCCGACACCAGCATCGAGGAACTGAAGAAGCAGAGGCTCAGCCTCAAGGACGCGCTTCACGCGCGCTTGAGGAACGGGCACTCGCTCAATTGATACGTCCGGGGAGGCGGCCTCCCGCCGTCCCCGGTTCCATCGCGCACTGGCATGGCAAACGCCATTCGCGCGTCAGCCGCCGGCCAACGCCTGGGCTTGATCAGGCGCCGCGGCCCGCCCGCCGTGTGTCTGTTTGACGCGATACATAGCGGCGTCGGCGTGGGTGAGCAGCTCGCGTTCGCTGTCTGCGTCATCGGGGAACAGCGCCACACCGATACTGGCACCGATCTGCAGCTGTCTGCCCTCATACTCGAATGGCAACTGCAGTCTGCGGTGTATGCCGTCCGCAATCGAGGCCACATTCGCGGCCTGGCCGATCTCCGGCAGTATGACGGTGAATTCATCGCCGCCGATGCGCGATACGGTGTCCATTTCGCGTACCGCCGATTTCAGTCGCGCCGCCACTTCCCGCAGCACGGCGTCGCCGGTGCGGTGGCCGTAACGGTCGTTGATCGGTTTGAACGCGTCCAGATCGATATACAGCAGCCCCAGTCGCGACTGGCTGCGACGCGCGCGGGCCAGTTCCTGGCTGAAGCGCTCGTCGAATGACAGGCGGTTGTGGAGCCCTGTGAGCGGGTCGTGGTGGGCGCGTTTGCGCAGTTCATCCTCGCTCAGCTTGCGCCGGGTGACGTCGGAGAAAATACACACATAGTTGCTGACCTGGCCCTGCTCGTTTCTGATCGCCGATATGCGCAGCCAGGCGATGTAGAGGCCGCCGTCCTTACGGCGGTTGTAGACCTCGCCTTCCCAGTGTCCGTCGCCTGCCAGCGCCGACCAGATGCCCCGATAGAACGCCCGGTCGTGGCGGCCGGACGCCAGCAGGCGCGGCGTTTTCCCCAGCGCTTCATCGCACGTATACCCGGTGATGGCCGCGAACGCATCATTGACCGCAACAATGTGGCTGTCCGCATCGGTAATCAGGACCGCCTCGGTGGTGGTTTCGTACAGCTTGGCGTGCAGCTCGATCTCCGCGGCCATGCGCCGGCGTTCCATGCGGTGGCCGGCGATAACCCAGGCTGCGCCCACGCCGCCCAGCAACAGCGTCAGCCAGACCAGCCCGGCGACGCCGAACACTGTGTCGTAGAGGTGTTGCCTGAGCAGGCTGAGCGGTAGCTCGGAAACGATGCGCCAGGCGTAGCTCTCCGGGTCGATATGGTGATGGCCAAGGTGCTGGTCCGCGACTTCGGCTGCGCTATAGCCGCCGATCAGGGACACGGGATGGATGGTAGTGTAGGTGTACAGGGCTTCGTTGGTCGCGACCGTCCCCGAGTCGTGCTGCTGCATGTCGGTCCAGACGCGCTGATGGGTAGTGGCGAACGTCATGTCGTTGTCGAACATGAATCCCCACTCGCGTTGCCTGTCAGGCGCGCGAATCCAGTAACCGTCGCTGTTCAGCAGCGCCACCTGACCGCGCGAGCCGGCCAGCATCTCATCGAAATGCACCAGCATGGGTTCGGCCAGGTGATGCAGCAGCAGCACGCCGCGCTTCACGCCCTGGCGGTCGAACACCGGGGTGGCAAAGCGGATCACCGGCACGTAGGGGATCTCTATCTGGCCGTAATCGACGTTCAGATCGATGGGTGAAATGTACAGCTCGCCACGGCCCAGTGTGCGACTATCCTGGAAATAATAGCTGTCGCTCTTGTTCTGCAGCTCGGCGGCGTCGACGGTGCGTGCCTTGCCCTGCGTGTAGTTGACCCGGACGCGCTCGTTGCCTTCCAGGTCGAGCAGGCGGATAACATTGTATGTGCGCTTCTGGAGCGCGAAGGAGATGAATTCGTCGCCGAGCGCGGTGCGCTCGTCGGCGCTGAAATCATCGAGGTAGTTGCGCAGATGCCTGGCATTGGCCAGGACATTGATATCCGGCAGCACCTGCTCGAAGTCGCGCGTCAGGGACTTCCTGGCCAGCTCGATCTGCAGCTGCTCGTGGGCTCTCAGCAGCTCCTTCTGGTGTCCATGGTCGAGCGACAGGTACAGCGCCATCCCCGCCGTCAACAGCAATACGTAGGGCAGCAGGTACACCAGCACAAGGCGGTGCGGTCTGGCTTTGTCCACGGTGTGCGCCATGAATTGAAAAAATGCAAGAATGATACCTGAATGCGGCGCCGCGTGGGGTGCGGTGGTGCTATTGTTCCCGGTCCGGTTGATCAACAGGGTGTGATGCCGGGCGCTTGCGTGCACGCGCTTTGCCGTCTGGGTGCCTGCTGCAGCCGACAGCTGAACCCGTTGTCTTGTGTTATCCACAAATCCTGTGGATAACATTGTGGAAGAATGCCCTTGGCGTGGCCGGATGCCGCTCCAATGCAGGATTTCCACTAAATCGTGTATTTTTACGTCAATATGCTAAACGGCTTAAAATACATAGTGATACAGTATATATTTCGACGTGAAATGAGACTATGCCGGAATTGTCGGGTTTTTTCCTTACGATTCCATGACGCCTGTGTAAAACGGCCCGGGGGCGGAACGCGCACCGCCAGTGTTGTCAATAGCGGACCCGGGAAATTTTGTCGCCTCGCGCGGCTATGTCGGTCACCCCTCGGCCCCGCGTACGCGGCCGGGAACGCCACAAACGGGCGGCTCGACCACAGCCGGTGATGGCGTGGCGATAGAGAAGATCATCTCGGGCGGTCAGACCGGCGTGGACCGCGGCGCGCTGGACGCGGCGCTCCAGGCGGCGTTTCCCTGCGGCGGCTGGTGCCCGCGCGGTCGCCGGGCCGAGGATGGTGTGATACCGGCGCGCTATCCCCTGCTGGAGGTCGCCCGCAGCGACTACCCCGAGCGCACGCACCGCAACGTGCGCGACAGCGATGGTACGCTGATTCTGTACCTGCGGGTGCTGAGCGGCGGTACGCGGCTGACCGCCGAGTTGTGCCGACGCGAGCATAAGCCGCTGCACTTGATCGACGCCGACCAGGTGGATCCCGTGTGCGCGGCGCATAGGGTCGCCGATTTTGTGACTCGCGAAGGCATCCGGGTGCTCAACGTGGCCGGACCGCGTGCGAGCGGCTGGCCGGGGGCGCATGCGTTCAGCTGTGCAGTCGTCGGGGGCTTCCTCGCCTTGGCCGGGGCGGGCGCTCACTGCGGTCGCCGCTGAGGTTCGCGAACGCGCTCAGCCGGAATTTCTCACCGGGTGGCGCTGGGGTCCCGGCCGGCACCGTTTTCTGGCAGCAGCCCGATATGCATGAGGCCGATTTCCTTGTAGATGATATGCAGCGGTTTGTTGCGTGACAGCGTGATAATGCGGGTGCCGGACGGGTACATGAAATGGTAGGTCAGGTACAGGTGCAGGTCGTTCGACGTCTGCAGGATGTGCCGTAGCGCGTCGAGAATGTGCGTCTCCAGCGGCTTGCAGAACGGGTAGTGGAAAGCGCCCACCTGCAGGCACCGGGGGCCGATGGTCAACAGCGGCGGGGCACGCTGGCCGCGCAGCGCCTCGCGGTACAGCGCCCGGGTCACGGGGCGCGGCAGAATGATGCCAACCTGTTGCTCGGCGACCAGCCAGCTGATGGCGTCGTCGTCGGCTGTCCCGGCTTCGTGTTCGCCGAACGCCTGGCACCAGCCCCTGAAATACGCGGCGTAGCGCTTCACCTCCCGCTCAAGCGGCCGGTCATTGTGACGGTCAGATCCGCTGGAAACTTTCATGCCAGGCAATACCGGTTCTGATTGAGTTAACCGCGAAGGCGCGCAGCGTCGTATCGAGCCTTCTGTATCTAACCATAGTCTTCGTGAGGCGTCTTTGCGTGCGGTGTTTTCGGCACGGGAAAGCGGGCCCGGTGCGGTCGATTCGGTTCCCGAGGGTGTGCCCGGACGGCTCCTTCAGGGCGTCCGCTCGAGCCAGGGCAGCGGCGTGAAGCTACCCAGGGGTTCGCGCTGCCACCAGTCGCCGTTCTGCTCGCGTTGCGCCGGGCTGGCGAACCGGTAACGGTAGGCCATGACGCGGATATAGCGCGGCGGGGCATCCGCAAAAGGGTTGTGTTCGAGCAGCGCCGTTACCGCCGGCGAGTTCTGCAGCAGCGCCTCGACCAGCGGTTCGAACCAGCGCAGGTGTTGCGGGTGCATGGTGACGAACCACATGCGCCAGTCAAGACGCGGCTGGTGCGGCATCACCACCGGAGGGCGTCGGCCCGGGTCGCCCGGTTTGTACTTGAACACATAGGGCTGCCAGCTGTTGCCGTCGGGCGAACCCTGCAACTCGAGTTCGATTCTCTCCGTCTTCATGGTGGCGAATACGTGGTACTTGTTCACCACCCGGAACGCTTCGGCATAGTCGAGCGCGCTGCCGACGATGCCGGAGCTGCGCTGCAGGGTGGCCAGTTCCCACACCTGCACGCTGCTGATCAGCAGGACAGCGCCGGCCAGAACGGCGCTGGCGAGGCGGCGGGCCGGCAGCGCCCGCGCGGCCGGAGCGGGGCGCGACAGCAGGGCGCGGCGCACCGGCTCCGGCACAACGCGCTGCAGGGCGCGGTCATCGAACAGGAACAGGCACAGGGCGATGGTGAGGAAATTGAACCAGTTGTGGTTGCTGGTGAGGATGATCAGCAGTTGCCATAATATCGTGATCCAGGCGGCCGCGAAGCGCCAGCGCCGCGGCAGAAACATCATCAAGGGGACCAGGATCTCGACCACCAGGGTGGCCGCGGTACCGGTCTTCAGCAGCCAGTCGGGCAGCTGGTGCGCGTACCAGGCGAGCGGCGTGGGCAGCGGCTGGACTTCAAAGTAGTAATTCAGCGCCGTCAGACCCGACCAGGTCGGATCCTGCAGCGTCAGCTTGGAGAGCCCCGACAGGAAGCGCAGCCGGAACAGCAGCCAGCGAAACAGCAG
>CBDTYI010000117.1:0-8088 GCA_965364565.1 uncultured Gammaproteobacteria bacterium
AATGGGATAGCGCCGGTCGCGTCCAAACGCGCGCGTCGAAATCCGCACGCCCGGCGGCGCCTGGCGACGTTTGTATTCATTGCGATCCACCAGCGTGGCCACGCGCCGGACCGTTTCAGAGTCAAACCCCAGCGCTGCGATTTCCTCTATGCTGAGGTCTTTCTCGATATAAGCCTCGAGTATCGGGTCAAGTATCTCGTAGGGCGGCAGTGAGTCCTGGTCTTTCTGGTCTGGCGCCAGCTCAGCGGAGGGCGGTCGTTCCAGTACCCGCTGCGGAATCACCCTGCCAAGCGAGTTGCGGTACGCTGCCAGGCGATAGACCAGCAGTTTCGGCACATCCTTGATGGGCGCAAAACCGCCCGCCATGTCACCGTACAGGGTGGCGTAACCCACCGACACCTCACTCTTGTTACCGGTCGTCAGCAGGATGCGTCCCTGTTTGTTGGACAGGGCCATCAGTATCACGCCACGGCAACGCGCCTGAATATTCTCTTCGGTCACGTCGCGCCCGGTGCCGGCAAAGGCTTCCGACAAGGCGTCGAGAAATGCGGAAAACGGCTTCTCGATAGGGATTTCACGGTAATCAACACCCAGCGCTTCGGCTTCCAGGCGGGCATCTTCCAGACTGATATCGGCGGTATAGCGCGACGGCATCATGACCGCCTCGATCTGCTCCGCACCCAGTGCATCGACAGCAATCGCAAGTGTCAGAGCCGAATCGATTCCGCCGGAGAGCCCCATCACCGCCCCCTTGAAGCCGTTCTTTCGCGCGTAGTCACGTACCCCCAGCACCAGCGCCTGGTAGATAACCGCCTCCTCGCTGGCACGCGGCACTATTGCGCCCGGAATGGGATTGAGCTGACCGCCGCGGCGCTCGAAATCCACTACATAGAGGCCTTCCTGGCAGGCCGGTGCGCGCATGGTCAGCCGCGCGTCGCGGTCCAGCACAAAGGATTCTCCGTCAAACACCAGCTCGTCCTGGCCACCCACGAGGTTGACATATACCGCGGGGCAACCGGTCTCCGTCACCCGGTTGCCGACCACCGACTCGCGTTCGCCGCCCTTGCCGCGGTGAAACGGCGAGGCATTGATGTTGACCAGCAGGGCAGCGTTGGCCTGAGCCGCCGCCTGGGCCGGTTCGGGCATCCAGATGTCTTCGCAGATGGTTACACCGATGGTCACGCCGCACACGTCAGCGACACCGAAACCAGGGCCGGAAACGAAATAGCGTTTCTCATCGAACACGCTGTAGTTGGGCAGATGATGCTTGCGGCAACAGGCCAGGACTTGGCCGTCACGAATGACTGAAGCGGCGTTGAAACGCCCTTCCACGGTCTGTTCAGGGTGCCCGATCAGCATGTGAATACCACCGACCTGAGTACGGATGCGCACCAGAGCCTCGTTGACCAGCTCCTGCACCACCGGACGCAGCAGCAAGTCCTCGGGCGGATAACCGGTCAGGGTCAGTTCCGGAAACACGACCAGATCGGCACCCAATTCGTCGCGGGCGTGCTCGGCCATATCGATGATGCGCTGCGTATTACCCGGCACGTCGCCGACCAGCAGATTGCATTGCGCCATGACCAGGCGCAACGCGACGTTCTCGGGGCGGGATGCGGTCACGAACGGCCCAGCACGTCCTGCATGGTAGTACCCATGTCCGCGGGCGAGCGCACCACCGCCGCACCGGCATTTTCCAGCGCCGCAAATTTTGCCGAAGCAGTTCCTTTGCCGCCGCTGATGATGGCGCCCGCATGCCCCATCCGCTTACCCGGTGGCGCGGTGACACCGGCAATGTAGGCCACCACGGGTTTGCTCATGTAAGACTTGATGAACTCGGCGGCTTCCTCTTCGGCACTGCCGCCGATCTCGCCGACCAGAATCACGCCCTCGGTATACGGGTCGCGCTCAAAGCGCTCCAGACAGTCGACAAACTCCAGCCCATGGATCGGATCGCCGCCGATGCCGACGCAGGTGCTCTGACCCAGACCCGCCAGGGTGGTCTGATAAACCGCCTCGTAGGTCAAGGTGCCGGAACGCGAAACAATGCCGATTTTGCCCGGCTGGTGGATGGCTCCGGGCATAATACCGATCTTGCAGGCACCCGGCGTGATGATGCCCGGGCAGTTCGGGCCGATCAGCCGGGCATCGCTGCCGGACAATGCAGCTTTGACCTTCAGCATGTCCATCACCGGGATGCCTTCGGTAATGCAGACAATGACCTCGATACCCGCGTCCGCCGCTTCGAGAATGGCATCGGCGGCGAAGGCCGCCGGCACATAGATCATGCTGGCGTTGGCGCCGGTCTCATCGACGGCGTCCTGAACCGTATTGAAGACCGGCAGACCCAGGTGTTCCTGCCCACCCTTGCCCGGCGTAACACCGCCGACCAGTCGGGTGCCGTAGGCCAGCGCCTGCTCAGAATGGAAGCTGCCCTGCTTGCCGGTGAATCCCTGGCAAATGACCCGGGTAGTGCCGTCAACCAGAATGCTCATGCCTGTCCCCCGCGCGCCGCCGCGACCACTTTTTCCGCCGCGTCCGTGAGGCCATCGGCGGTAACAATGCTCAACCCGCAGTCCGCCAACAGCGCCTTGCCCTTGTCCACATTGGTGCCTTCCAGGCGCACGACCACCGGCAGTTGCACGTCTACCTGCTGCAGGGCCTGAATGATACCCTCGGCAATCAGGTCACAGCGCACGATACCACCGAAAATATTCACCAGAATGGCTTGCACCTTGGGGTCCGAGACCACCAGCTTGAACGCCTCTGCAACCCGCTCCGCGGTGGCGCCCCCGCCGACATCGAGGAAATTCGCCGGCTCGCCGCCGTGCAGCTTGATCAGGTCCATGGTCGCCATCGCCAGACCGGCCCCGTTGACCATACAGGCAATATCGCCATCCAGGGTGATGTAGTTCAGCCCGTGCTCGTGCGCCCGCCGCTCCTTGTCGTCCTCCTGACTGGGGTCGCGCAGTTCGCTGGTGTCGGGGTGCCGGTAAAGGGCGTTGTCGTCCACATCCAGCTTGGCGTCCAGGGCGAGCAGTTCACCGGCGCCGGTCACCACCAGCGGGTTGATCTCCACCAGGCTGGCATCGTGCTGCTCGAACAATTGATACAGTCCACCCAGCACAGTGGTGAACGCCCTGATCGCGGCGCCGCTCAGACCGAGACCGAAGGCCAGGTTACGGCACTGGTAGGCCTGCAAGCCGACCGCCGGATGAATGGTTTCGGTAAGAATGGACTTCGGGTCACGGGCCGCAACCTCTTCTATATCCATCCCGCCGGCGCGCGAGGCCATGATCGTCACCCGTTCGGAACCGCGATCGACCAGCATACCCAGGTACAGTTCGCGCGCGATGTCGACCGTGGTTTCGATCAGCAGGCGGTGAATCGGCAAACCCGGACTGCCGGTCTGTCGGGTCGCCAGATTCGAACCCAACAGCCGGTCCGCGACCTGTTCCACCGCTTCGAGACTATCCACCAGCTGCACGCCGCCCGCCTTGCCGCGCCCGCCGGCGTGTACCTGCGCCTTGACCACCCAGCGTTCACCGCCGAGCGCCTTGGCCGCCGTGGCGGCATCGCCGGTGGACTCAACCATCCTCCCCCGCGGCACCGGAATCCCGTGTTGCTCGAACAACTGCTTTGCCTGGTACTCGTGGAGATGCATGGCGGCACCCGCTTTGGTTCAAAACCGGTATTCTCCTGAAAAACCCGCACCGGAGTAAAGCGTTGTTGTATCGCAGCAGGGATGGCTACACCAGCGGCCCGGTTTTCGCGCCAGAATCAGCCGTCGCTCGGCGACCCGGCCGCTTCGGTGCGCGGGCATTTCGGTTACACTAGGCCCATGTTCGGTATACGCGTACTGATATTCCTGCTCGGTATTGGCCTGGTCGTGTGGATTCTGATCCGCCTGGCAAAGGGCCCCGCTCTGGCCAAGAAACCGCAGAAAAAGGTTGGCGATATGGTGCGTTGCTCACACTGCGGCGTGTACGTGCCGCGCGGCGAAGCGCTTCAGGAAGGCGATCGCTACTTCTGCTGCCGAGAGCATCGCGACACGGACCCGTAGCCTGTGACCCCATCGTCTGCCCGGAGCACCGCCCATTTCGATATCGCCTGGCGGCCCCTGCGCCTGCTGACTTTCTACCGGCTTATTCTCGCCGGCCTGCTCACGGTGTTGTATTTCGCCGCGCAGGAAAGCAACCCCTTCAACGTCCAGCTGCCCCGCCTGTTCGCTTCGACACTGCTCACCTACCTGGTTTTCAGCCTGGCGATCGGTTTCGCAACGCGCCTGCACTGGCCGCATTTCGGGTTTCAGGCATTGCTGCAGGTCTTCGCTGACATCGCTGCAATCACCCTGCTCATGCACGCGACCGGGGGCGTAAACAGTGCGCTGGGAGTTCTGCTGGTGATTGCGGTCACAGCGGGCGCGCTCATAGCGCCCGGACGACTGGCCTACCTGTTCGCCGCTGTAGCGACGCTGGCGTTGCTGTTCGAAACCGGCCTGGCAAGTCTGTCTCCGGACAAGACCGGTGCCGAGAGCATAACGCGGGCCGGCTTGCTTGGACTGGTGCTGTTCGCCGCAGCCGGCCTGGCGCAGGTACTCGCCGCGCGCATTCGCGAAAGCGAAGCGCTGGCGCAGCAGCGCGGTATCGACCTGGCCAACCTGGAGCAGCTGAATCAGCACATCATACGCCAGCTCCAGTCGGGGATCGTCGTGATAGCTCCGGACAGTCGCATCCGGCTCGCCAACGACACCGCTCGCGCCCTGCTCGGGCTGGATGATGACAGCAATGCCAGGCTGGAGGGGGCTGCACCGCAGCTGGCCCAGGAGCTACGCAGCTGGAAACGCGATCCGGCACGACAACCCGAAGCGATACCGTCTTCGATCGCGGGCGGCACCCTGATACCCCGCTTTCGTGTCCTGAGCACCGCCCAGGGAGAAGGCGCCCTGATCCTGCTGGATGACAGCAGCCATCTTGCGCGACAGGCGCAACAGGTCAAACTGGCCTCGCTTGGCCGTCTCACCGCCAGTATCGCCCACGAAATCCGCAACCCGCTGGGCGCGATCAGTCACGCCGCACAGCTGCTGGGCGAATCAGAACAGCTGGATCGGGGTGATAAACGCCTCAGCGAAATCATCAGCAAACACACCCAGCGCGTGAACACGATTATCGAAAACGTGCTGCAACTGTCACGGCGCAATGCCAGTCAGCCGCAGTCGTTGCTGTTGGTCGACTGGCTGAAGCAGTTCCACGATGACTTCGTCCAGTCAGAACACGTCGCTCCCGGCCAGCTGCGACTGGACACCGAGCCCGACGATCTTTCGGTACGGTTTGACCCCGGCCACCTGCACCAGATCATGACCAATCTGTGTCAGAACGCCTTCCGCCACGCGGGGGCGGACCCCCAGGTGATACTGAAAGCACGCCAAAACGACCACGGAGTCGTGCAACTGGACATCATCGACAATGGCACCGGAATCGAGCCGGAGACTGCCGACCAGATCTTCGAACCTTTCTACACGACGGCCACCTCGGGCACCGGTCTGGGGCTGTACATCGCGCGGGAACTGTGCGAAATCAACCAGGCAAACCTGGCTTACCAGCCTGTGCCGGAAGGTGGCAGCTGCTTCCGCATACGGTTCGGCACGGAACAGACTGCCTGACTTCAGCCCGACAAAGTTGGAGCCGACCACAGGTTTGTGGTTAAGTAAGCAGAATCTATTCACAAGGTCAGAAAAGTAAACTTTCCATGAGTGCTCCACTAGCGCTGATCGTCGACGATGAACCCGATATTCGTGAGCTCCTGGAGCTGACGCTGGGGCGCATGAGCGTCGATACGCGAGCGGCTGCCTGCCTGGCAGACGCTCAACGCCTGCTTGGCGAGGTGAGATTCGATCTCTGTCTGACCGACATGCGGCTGCCCGATGGCGACGGCCTGCAGCTGGTCGAGACCATTCAGCAGCATTACCCGGAGCTGCCGGTTGCGGTCATCACGGCACACGGCAATATGGAAACCGCGGTGCAGGCACTCAAGGCGGGAGCCTTTGACTTCGTCTCCAAACCGGTTGATCTGCAGGTGCTGCGTAACCTGGTCAACGGCGCGCTGAGACTTGCACAATACCCGGAACGCGACCGTCGTACCCGCGACACCTTGCTGGGTGAGTCGGCGATTATGCAGACGGTCCGCTCCACCATCGCCAAGCTGGCGCGCAGCCAGGCGCCCGTGTATATCAGCGGGGAATCCGGCACCGGTAAAGAACTGGTGGCGAACCTGATCCATGCCAAAGGCTCTCGCGGTGACAAGCCGTTTGTACCGGTGAACTGTGGCGCTATTCCCTCTGAGCTGATGGAGAGCGAATTCTTCGGCCACAAGAAGGGCAGCTTCACCGGTGCTGTGAGCGACAAACAGGGTCTGTTTCAGGCGGCCGATGGGGGCACCCTGTTTCTCGACGAAGTCGCCGAACTGCCCCTGCACATGCAGGTCAAGTTGCTGCGCGCCATCCAGGAAAAGGCGGTCAGACCGGTCGGAGAACAAAAGGAACTGTCCGTCGACGTCCGCGTGCTCTCCGCGACCCACAAAGACCTTGCCAGGCTGGTCGAAGCGGGCGACTTTCGCCAGGACCTCTACTACCGCATCAACGTCATCGAGCTGAAGGTACCCAGCCTGCGCCAGCGCCGCGAAGACATTCCGCAGCTGGCCGAACACATCCTGAGTCAGCTGTGCGCCAATCAGGGCATCGAACCGCCGCAGATCAGGCCCGAGGCGATGGAAGCCCTGCAGCGTTATGCCTTTCCGGGCAATGTGCGCGAACTGGAGAACATCCTGGAACGTGCCCTGACCCTATGCGACGGCGAGCATATAATGACGGACGATCTGGCGCTGCCAAAACTCGATCCGGCCGAGCAGCCGGAGGCCAATCTTGACCAGCCCCCGCCCCCGCCGCAGGGTGTGCCCCTCGAGGATTACCTGGAACAAATCGAAAAACAGGCTATCCTGAAAGCGCTGGATCAGACTCACAATAACAAGACGGCGGCGGCAAAACTTCTGGGAATTACGTTTCGCGCCATGCGCTACCGCCTGAAAAAACTGGGCCTGGAATAACCCCGGCGTGACGCATGGCGTCACCTGAGCTGCGGAATACGTCACACTGACGCAATTTGGCCACGGAAGGTCAGCACCAAGATCAGGGAGGAACACGACATGCAGCCTTTCATCTGAACGATCCTTGCGCCCCATCTTGCTGTTTTTCAATTAATTTAAGGGAACGCTGTTGCATGCCGCCATATGCCTGCGGATAGCGTCAGCGATTTGGCACACATGCTGCTAAAGCTGGGGTAGCCAACGAAACCGGTTCAGCCTCGCCAGGACATGGCGTCGGGCGCGAGGCGGAAACGGCGGCTTCTGATCCACAACGCTATTTATGCCCTTTGGGTATTTGACACAACGTTAACGTTTAGTAAGAGGATTGACTCATGAAGAAAACACAGCAGGGTTTTACCCTTATCGAGTTGATGATCGTGGTCGCGATCATCGGCATTCTGGCCGCCATCGCGCTGCCTGCATATCAGGACTACACCATCCGCGCCAAGGTGTCTGAGGGCGTAATCGCCGCCAGCGGCGTCAAGGCCACCGTGTCCGAGAATCTTTCCAACCTGCCCGCCGCAAACGCCGGCGACGGTTCCCCGCAGGCGCCCGACAACGTCATCGGTCTGTCCACCGTTACCTGCGCCGTCGGTCCCCCCGCCGTTGTCAGCACCAGCGTTGCCACCGGTATTAACGGTGTTGTCGTTACTTTCGATCTGGTCGGCACCCTCGGCGCTGCTGGCGTAACCTGGGACTGCAACAACCCGAGCGACCCGAAATACGTTCCGGCTGAATGCCGCAACTAATAGCGTAAATGCTACGGGTGCAGAAACTAGGCACCTGATACGAGCCCCCGCCCCGCGGGGGCTTTCTTTTGCCTCTGGTCGGTATTCTGGCCGCCATCGCGCTGTCGCGCCTATCAGGACCACACCATCCGCGCCAAGCTGTCGTCACTGCTGGCGGCGCCAAGGCCGCTGTCGGTGAGAGCTTCGCTAGGGGCGTTGC
>CBDTYI010000118.1:0-8029 GCA_965364565.1 uncultured Gammaproteobacteria bacterium
ACAGTACAGCTAACGCTGCGACCCCGCCTACCGTGAATCCGGTACGCGTCATCATCCAATCTCCCGTAAAGGTTCACACAGCGCAGCCTCGCGCATCGCTGCACCTCTTTCCTGAACATAAGCCTAGTCATGACATGTTTCTGCCGGATTTCAGTCGCCCGACCAGTTTGTAACAAGGTGTTTCAGCGGCTGCCGTGACCGCAAACCGGGCTTTCTGCTACGCTGTCCGACATGGACCAGGAAGGCACACATATCCTTGTGGTGGACGACGATCCGGCGTTGTGTGAACTGCTGGAAAGCTATCTCTCCCAGCAGGGCTACCGGGTCAGCACGGCCGGGGACGGCAGCGCTATGGACCGTTTTCTGGCCGGGCACAGCCCCGCCCTGGTGATTCTCGATCTGATGCTGCCGGGCGAAGACGGGCTCAGCATCGCCAAACGCCTGCGTGTCAGCCACGCCGGCATACCGATCCTCATGCTGTCGGCGCGCGGTGACGATGTGGACCGGATTGTCGGACTGGAGGTGGGCGCCGACGACTACCTGCCCAAGCCGTTCAATCCGCGTGAGCTGCTGGCGCGCATACGCGCCATACTGCGGCGTCAGCACGGCGGCGCTGGCGCGGCACAGACCGAAACCGATCCGGAACGCAATTACCACTTCGGTCCATTCAGGCTCGACATGATCAACCAGGAGCTGCACCGCGATGGCCAGCCGGTACCACTCACCAGCGGCGAATACGCCCTGCTGAAGATTTTTGTGGAACACCCGCGCCGGGTGCTCAGCCGCGACACCCTGGTGGACATGCTCAAGGGCTACGAACGCTCGCCCTATGACCGCAGCATCGACGTGCGGGTGACGCGCCTGCGGCGCAAGATCGAGGACGACCCGACAGCCCCGGTGTACATCCGCACCGTGTGGGGGGAAGGCTACCGGTTCTCGCCCGGTGACGCCGCCGGGGCGGGGTAGCGATGCACCGCTCGCTGAGCCTGTTTGCGCGCACCAGCATCACGCTGGCCATCGCCTTGGCGGTATTCATGCTGTTTACCGTGGCCTCCATGGTAAATTTCATTCTGATTCCTCTGGCCAAACAGGGCGCCGGAGATCTGGCCGCGCTCATGGTGCTGTCGGCGCAGACCTGGGTCGAACTGCCGCCGGAAACACGACCGTTCCTGGAACAAGAACTGATAGAGGAGTATCAGCTCACGGTTTCCGTCGCGGAAGATCCGCTGCCGCAAACCACCAGCCTGCTGCCCTTCCTGCGCTTTCTGGAACAGGCGCTCGCCAAGCGCATCGGACAGCCGGCCACCATCCGGGCGCAGGTGGAAGACGGTGTCTGGTACTGTACCGACATCCCCATGGGCGGACGCGTAATTCGCGTCAGCTTCCCCCGCGAGCGCATCGGCGCCCGCCCGCCCACCGCTGCGCTGCTGGTAATCCTGGCCGGCGGCGTGGTCATCCTGCTGACCACCCTGCTGCTGGTGCGGCGCCTGACGCGACCACTGGCGCGCCTGTGCGACGCCACGTCGCGTATTGGCCGCGGCGAAAGCCCGCGACCTCTGCCGGAAAGCGGTCCGCGCGAACTGGCAACCCTGACCCGTCGCTTCAACCGTATGGCCGGCGAAATCGCCGAGCTGCTGGCCAACCGCACGATCCTGTTCGCGGGCATATCGCACGATTTGCGCAGCCCCATCACCCGCATGCAGCTGGCGCTGGAAATGCTGCCGGACAATACCGACCCGCGACTGGTGGAGCGGCTGCGCCAGGACCTGGAGCAGATGAACCAGCTGATCAGCGACAGCCTGGATCTGGCCCAGGGGCTGGGACCCAGCGAAAGCGAAGAAGTCGACCTGCGCGATTTCGTCGACAATATCGTGACCGCCTACCGGCGCAGCGATGCCGCCATCGACTGGCAACCGGGACACTGCTGTCTGTGCAGGGTCGATACGCTCGCGCTGCGTCGGGTGTTGGTTAACCTGCTGGATAATGCGCTGCGTTACGGCGGCGGACGGCCGGTCGAAGTGGGTTGCCGCTGCGATGAGGCAGGCGCCTGTGTCAGCGTGCTCGATCGGGGACCCGGCATACCGGAGGCCGAACGCGAGGCGGTGTTCCAGCCGTTTCACCGCCTGGAGGGCTCCCGGAGCCGCAGCACCGGCGGCAGCGGTCTGGGACTGGCCATCGCGAGTCAGCTGTGCAATGCGCACGGCTGGAGCATCGATCTGGCGGCGCGTGGAGGCGGCGGCACCGAGGCCCGTGTTTGTCTCCCCTGCAACGTCAGGATGTCATGACAATATGACAAGGCAGCGCCGCTGGCGCCGGCTGGCTAGCCCGCCCCAGTGATCTGCGCGTCGTCGGCCGAGCGGGACGTCAATGAACGTGTTGCGCGCGTTTCAGGTCGCCGATGCCGGCGAATTCTTCTGGTAGTGGCGCAGCCGCGCATATTCGCGCTCTGCCTTGGCCGTCAGCGATAACAGATCGGTCAATGTAGCTACGGGATCGTGCTCGGACAGTGCAATCATGAGATCCAGGCTGTCCTTGGCATTCAGACATTCCGGTTTCTCGACCACGAAGTCGCGGGACAGATAATGCATCTTCCACCTCCTCCCCGTTATCGAAACGCCGCCAAGGCCCCCACCTTGCGCAGTGAATCCGGTATGTTGTGCGACAAGTATAGGCCAGAGCCGACAGCAGACAAGCGCGCCGCGCCGTGTCGGACGCCGCTAGACCAGACCGATGGAGAGAACATTGACCTGGGTCAATGAGGAGCGCTGCGGCCTTGGTTAAATTGCGGAGGAACAGGTTTGTCTTAGGGTTTCGAAACTGAATCTGACGGGATGTCTATATGAAACTGTGTGGAAAATGCATTAGAAAACCCTGGCCCTACGCGATAGTCGCACTGATATCGACCTTTGTCGCGTTCGTAACCTGGCTGACGCTGTCGGCGGCCGGAATCCACCCCGAGCACAACCAGTGGTGGACAGGGGCGGCTTTCGCCCTCGCCGTTGGCCTGTTATTCGTCTACATGCGCGCCTGTCTGCGCCGGCACTGCAACGACGACGGCCACAGGCACGACCACAGGCACGACCATCACAGCCACGCCTGAGATCGGTGGCGGCGCGCGTACGTCGCGCCGCCACCCGCCACAACCACCTGCGCGCACCCAACCCGAGCCGATGACACACCCTGCCGCGCCTGTTGCGGTCGGCGACGATGCCCGGATAGCCCGCGTCTCTACGACCCTTTTGCTGCACATTGCTCTGCTGGCGTGCCTGTTCGCGAGCGTGCCGGCATCCGGCGCACCACCGCTGGCCGATGTGCATGTGCACTACAAGTGGAGTCAGAAAGAGGTTACCGCCGCGCAGCAGGCGATCGGGATCCTGCGCGACAACGACATCGCGCTGGCGGTGGTCATAGGCACCCCTGCCGAGTATGCACTGGAACTCGCCCGCCTGGCACCGCAGACCATCGTCCCGATCTGGAGCCCGTACCGCGAACCCGCCGACTGGTCGCGCTGGGCCTATGACCGCAAGGTACTCGAGCGGGCCCGCGCCGCGCTGGCCGGCGGTGACTATCGCGGCATCGGCGAACTGCACCTGATCGGAGGCTTCGCCCCGGACTGGCGCACCCCCGTCATCGGCGGCCTGCTGGAACTGGCGCAGGAGTACCGGGTGCCCCTGCTGCTGCACACCGAGCTGAGCAACCCCGACTATGTAACCGGACTGTGCCGCGCCTATCCCGAAGCACGCATCCTCTGGGCACACGCCGGCGCGATCCTCAGCGCAGACCAGGTCGGCGCAGTCATGGCCGCCTGCCCCGGCCTGAGCGCCGAGCTGTCGGCGCGCGATCCATGGCGTTTCGTCAACAATCCGATCACCGACAGTGACGGAAACCTCAAACCTGAGTGGCGCAGCCTGATCGAGACTTACCCCGACCGTTTCATGGTTGGATCCGACCCGGTATGGCCGGTCGAACAACTCGACAGCTGGGATCAGGCCGACACCGGATGGCAGGAATACCGCCGTTTCATCGCCTTTCACCGCCACTGGCTCGCGCAGCTGGCGCCGGAGCTGGCCGAGCAAATCCGCCTCGGGAATGCACGCCGGCTGTTCGCCCCGTCGTCGCAGTGAATCCGCGCGCGCACCCCGCGCTGCGGCGCCGGGCTGATCCGCAACCGGACTCGAATTTGTCATCCTAATCCGCTAAGCTGGCTGGCAAAATGAGCGCGCCGCCCCGGCATGAGAAAGCCCAGCTTGGAATCAACGCCCGCCATGACTGACAAGACATCCAGCAATAAGGGACTTTATGTGGTGCTGATCAGCGTGCACGGGCTGATCAGGTCACAGAAACTGGAGCTCGGCCGCGATGCCGACACCGGCGGACAGATTCTCTACGTTGTGGAGCTGGCCCGCGCACTGGCCCAGCGGCCCGGAGTGGAGCGCGTCGACCTGCTCACCCGGCGCGTGGTAGACAGCCAGGTCAGCGCGGATTACGCCAAGCAGACCGAACCCCTGGACGACGGCGCCAGCATTGTGCGCATCGATGCCGGCCCGGACGGCTATATCCGCAAGGAAGAGCTCTGGGATCACCTCGACAGCTTCGCCGATAACGCCCTGCAGTACCTCAAGGACCAGGAGCGGCAACCGGACGTGGTGCACAGCCACTACGCGGATGCCGGCTATGTCGGCGCACGCCTCGCCGCGGTGCTCGGCGTGCCGCTGGTGCACACCGGGCACTCGCTGGGACGGGTAAAACGCCGCCGCCTGCTCGCCGCCGGCCTCAAGCCGGCCCAAATCGAGCAGCAATACAACATGGCACGCCGCATCGATGCCGAGGAGACGGTGCTCGGCGCCGCCGACCTGGTTATCGCCAGCACCCACAATGAGATCGACGAACAGTACGCGCTGTACGATTACTATCAGCCGGAACAAATGCGCGTCATACCGCCGGGCACTAACCTGGAGCGCTTCCACCCGCCGAACCAGGAGCGGCGTCAGCCGCCGATCGCCGTGCAGATCAACCGTTTTCTGCGCCAGCCGGAAAAACCCATGATCCTGGCGCTGTCGCGCCCCGACGAACGCAAGAACATCACCACCCTTCTGAAGGCCTACGGTGAATCCAAGGAGCTGCAGGCCGCGGCCAATCTGGTGATCGTCGCCGGCAACCGCGAGGACATCCGTGAACTGGACAGCGGCGCCCAGAACGTACTCACCGACATTCTGCTGCTGGTGGATCAGTACGACCTGTATGGCAAGGTCGCCTACCCCAAGCGGCATTCATCCGACGAGGTGCCGGTGATCTACCGGCTGGCGGCGGCTTCGCGCGGGGTGTTCGTCAATCCGGCACTGACAGAACCGTTCGGACTCACCCTGCTGGAAGCGGCGGCCAGCGGCCTGCCGGTGGTAGCCACCGAGGACGGTGGCCCGCAGGATATCCTCGCCACCTGCGATAACGGGCTGCTGATCGACCCGCTGGACAAAAACGCTATCGCCAAGGCGCTGCTCAAGCTGCTCTCCAATGCAGCCTTCTGGCAGAGCTGCGCGACACAGGGCCTCAAAGGGGTCCACGAACACTACTCCTGGGAGGCCCACGCGCGCCGCTACCGCAAAACCATCACACCGCTGCTGGAAGGCGTCGAACCGTTGCCGCGCGCGCCGCTGATCCGCCGGCCGATGCTGTACCACGATCGTGCCCTGTTCACCGACCTGGATCAGAACCTGCTGGGTGATCCGGACAGCCTGGCCGATTTCATTACGGTGGTGCGTGAAAACCGTCAGTGCATCAGTTTCGGCATCGCCACCGGCCGCTGCCTGGAGTCGGCGCTGAGCATCATGAAACGCTTCGGCATTCCCATGCCGGACGTACTCATTACCAGTGTCGGCACCGAAATCTTCTACGCACCGCAGCTCACCGCCGACCGCGCCTGGAGCCGGCACATCGATCACGACTGGAACCCCGAAGCGGTACGCCGTACGCTGTCCGAGTTGCCCGGCATACGGCTGCAGCCCAAGGGCGAACAGAGCCGTTTCAAGATCAGCTTTTACATCGACCCACGCAAATCGCCGAAGCTCGACGAGATCAACAGCCTGTTGCATCAGGCCGAGTTGTCGGTCAACACCTTCCTGTCCTTCGGTCAGTTTCTCGACATCGTTCCGGGGCGCGCGTCCAAAGGCCTGGCGTTGCGTTATTTCGCCTCGCTGTGGGGCATTCCGCTGGAGCACATTCTCGCCGCCGGCGGTTCCGGGACCGACGAGGACATGATGCGCGGCAATACACTTGCGGTGGTGGTGTCCAACCGCCATGAAGAGGAACTCGAGCGCCTGGCCGACACCCAGCGCATCTACTTCGCCACCCGCCCGTACGCCGCCGGCATTATGGAAGCCATCGCGCACTACGATTTTCTACGCGCCTGCCGCGTGCCCGAAGCCCCCATAACCGAAGAGACGGCCCCCGATGACTGACCGAGTGTTGATCTGCACAGACCTGGACCGGACCCTGTTGCCCAACGGCGCAGAGCCCGAGTCGGCCGGAGCGCGCGAGCGGTTTCACGCCGTGGTCGATCGCCCGGAAGTCGAACTGGCCTTCGTCAGCGGGCGCCACCGCGCCCTGGTCGAAGCTGCGATCGCCGAGTACCAGCTGCCGCGGCCGAACTTCGTGATCGGCGATGTCGGCACCAGTATCTACAACGTGGACGACAGTGGCTGGTCGCCGTGGCCGGCGTGGGTGGCGGTCCTGGAGCAGAGCTGGGGGGCGCGCGACGGCCAGGCGCTGGTACCGCTGTTTGCAGACATCGAGACACTGACGCCTCAGGAAAGTGAAAAACAGGGGCGTTTCAAGAGCAGCTATTACGCACCCGTGTCGGTCGACGTCAGCCAGCTGAAACAGCAGATGCAACAGCGACTCACTGAGGCCGGGCTGCCGTCGCGAATCATCTGGAGTATCGATGAAACTACCGACACCGGGCTGGTCGACGTCTTGCCCGAGAACGCTTCCAAGCTGCACGCGGTGCGTTTTCTGATACAGAACACCGGCCATACACTGGGCAACACCCTGTTCGCCGGCGACAGCGGTAATGACCTGGAGGTACTGTGCAGTGAGATCAACTCGGTGCTGGTCGCCAACGCCACCGACAGCGTGCGCGCACAGGCACTGCAGCTGGCCACCGAAGCCGGGTCCGTGGACGCCCTGTACGCCGCCCGCGGCGGACTGCGCGGCATGAACGGCAATTACAGCGCCGGCATCCTCGAAGGGCTGGTGCATTTCATACCCGAAACCGAAGCCTGGTTAACCTGAGGACAAACCCGACATGCCATCAGCCAGACAGCCGCTGATCTTCGGCGAAGTGCTGTTCGACCGTTTCCCGGACGGCAACGTGGTGCTGGGCGGCGCACCCTTCAACGTCGCCTGGCACCTGCACGCCTTCGGGGCTGCACCGCTGTTCGTCAGCCGGGTCGGCGAGGACGACCTCGGACGCCGCATCCAGGATGCGATGCGGGCCTGGGGCATGAACAGCGCCGGGCTGCAGATCGATTCGCAGCACCCCACCGGCACCGTGGAAGTGCGCTTCGAACAGGGCGAACCGGCCTACGACATCGTCGCCGGACGCGCCTACGATTGCATCGCCGCAGATCTCCTTCCCCAGGTCACCCCGGCGCTGATTTACCACGGCACCCTGGCATTACGCACGGCAACCTCGTTGCAGGCCCTGGAGGCGCTCAAAAGCCGCTATGGCGCACCGGTGTTTCTGGATGTGAATCTGCGTCCACCGTGGTGGGAGCTGCAGGCCACCAGGAAACTGCTGGACAACGCCCGCTGGGTGAAGCTGAACGAAGACGAGCTGGGGCTGCTCGGCACAGACAGCGGCACGCTCGACGAGCGTGCCGCCCGGCTGCGCGAGACACATGGCAACGAACTGCTCATTGTCACCCGCGGCGGCGACGGCGCCGTGGCTTTTTCCGGTCACGGTCAGAGCGCCGCAACCCGACCGGGGTCCGGCAACACGGTGGTCGACACGGTCGGGGCCGGTGATGCATTC
>CBDTYI010000119.1:0-7991 GCA_965364565.1 uncultured Gammaproteobacteria bacterium
ACCGGAGTGCTCACCTTGATCTGCGCGGCCCCGTGGGCGGCCTGCACCGCGGCGAACAGGTCCCCCACTCCGCTGCCGTGCAGGGCAGAGATAAAATAACGCTCCGCAAAGCCCAGAAACGGCAGGCGACGCTCCAGCTGGTCGCGGAACCACTGGCGCTGGTCGGCATCCAGACCATCCCATTTATTCACGGCAATCACCACCGCCGTGCCGCTCTCCAGAATATGGCCGGCCAGGGTCGCGTCCTGCTCGGCGACCTCGCCGCTGTGCGCGTCCAGAACCAGAATCGCCACATGCGCATCGCTGATCGCCTGCAGGGTTTTCAGCACGCTGAACTTCTCGATGGCCTCATCGACACGGCTGCGTCGCCGCACGCCCGCCGTATCGATCAGGGTATAGTCCTCGCCGTCACGGCGGAACGGGATATAGATGCTGTCGCGGGTGGTGCCGGGCTGGTCGTAGGCCAGCACCCGCTGCTCACCGAGCATGCGGTTAATGAGTGTCGATTTGCCCACGTTGGGCCTCCCCACCACCGCGATGCGAATGCCCTTGGACCCGGTCTCCGGCGCCTGCGCACCGGCTGCCGGCAGTTCCGCCAGCACCCGCCCCATCAGCGCGGTCACGCCGCGTCCGTGCTCGGCCGAAATCTGCGCGGGTTCGCCCAGGCCGAGGGCGAAAGCATCGGCGATCGCCGCGTCCACGTCCTGACCGTCGGCCTTGTTGAGCACCGCATAGACGTTTTTGCCACTACGGCGCAGACGCGCTGCAATCTGTTCGTCACTGAGATTGAGTCCGTCGCGCGCGTCGAGCAGCAGCAGCACAGCATCGGCTTCTTCAACCGCCATCCACACCTGTTCTGCCATCAGGCCGTCCAGACCTTGCTCCGCGCCGGCCAGGCCGCCGGTATCAACCACCAGGTAGGGCCGTTCACCCACCTGGCCGTTACCGTACTGGCGGTCGCGGGTCAGCCCGGGACAATCGGCAACCAGCGCGTCGCGACTGCGGGTCAGCCGGTTGAACAGAGTCGACTTGCCGACGTTGGGCCGGCCAATCAGGGCAATTACAGGCAGCAAGGCGCAGACCCGGGCAGAGACGATACTGACAGCCGCGCGCCAGCGCCGCGGCGCCAGCCGCTGGTTTGATCGCGCAACCCTGTATCCATGAAATCGGGCTCCCGGCGGCTAAACCGGCTCCAGTCGGTAGAGCACCAGCCTGCCGCCGGCACCCAGCACCAGCAGCCGATCGCCCAGCGCGACAGGGGACGCCAGGATCCCCTTGCTGTCAGCCTTTGCGCGCCCGACGATAGAACCGTCCAGACGCGACAGCAGATGTACATAGCCGGCGAAATCCCCGGCCGCGACATAGCCCCCCGCGACGGTGGGACCGGTCAGCGCGCGACGCCGCAAGGCGCTCTGTTTCCAAAGCGAAGCGCCGCTGTCGCGGTCCAGCGCCCACACCTCGCTGTCTTCATCCGTTACGTAGACCTGCCCTGAATCCACCGCGATACCGGCGTATGCAGACATATCGCGATTCCACAGCAGGCGGCCGTTCTGCAACCCGACCGCAGCCATCTGCCCCTGGAAGCTTACGACATAAAGCACACCATCCCGCACCACGGGGTTAGCGTCGATATCCACCATGCGCTGCAACTCCGAGCGTCCGCTCGGCACTGCGACCACGGCCTCCCATAGCGGAGTCCCGGATCTAATATCCAGCGCGGTGATCTTTCCGTTCGCGAACCCGGCGATGACGGCACCGTCCTCCACGAGGGCGGTACTGGTGCCACGCAGCGTCAACACCGGCACCGTGCGACCCTGCACCCACAAGCGTTCCCCGTTGCTGGCGTCCAATCCGGTCAGGTAGCCGTCCACGGTCTGCACCACCACGATGCCCCGGTAGATCAGCGGCACGGACAACACCTCGCTGGAAACCGAAGTGCGCCAGCGCTGCTCCCCGGTTTCGGCATCCAGGGCAATCAGATCGGCATCGCTGCTGCCAACCACCATGAGGTTATCGCCGCCCCCCGGCCCGGCCGAGATTGCGACCCGGGTCCTGGCGTGCCAGAGCTGCTCGCCCTTGTCCAGCGTGTACGCCCTCACGGCGCCACTGCGGTCCGCCACGAACACCCGCTCACCCGCCACGAAAGGCACCAGCTGCACGAACTGTTCATCCGTTCCGCTGCCGGTATCGCGGCTCCAGATGCTTTTGAGCCTAACCTGCTCGCTGAACGCAACGAGTTCCGCCGGTGGCTCGGCGTTGTCCTTGTCGCCGAACCAGGAACAGCCGCCCAGCAATGCGACCGCAACAACGATACCAGCGATTCTGCACATCATCGGGTTGCACTACCCGCCCCTGAGACGCTCTCGTGCTTCGCGCTCAGCAGTGCGGCATTTGGCGCTTGCGCCGGCATGCTGTCCAGCGCCTGCCGGTAAGCGCTGGCAGCCTCGGCCGCGTTGCCCTCCAGCATTGCCAGATCGCCCCGCAGTTCAGTGTACAGGTAAGCGTAGGCGCCGGCCTCAGCAACGGAATTCAGTTGTTGCGCCGCCTCGGCGAGCTGGTTCTGGTCCATCAGCACCCGGACCAGGCGCAGACGCGCCGTATGTTTCAGCTCTGGCGAGTCGGCATGCTCCAGCGCCCACTGCAACTGCACCTGGGCCGCGGGCAGCTCGCCCTGCTTGACCGCCAGCCGGGCCAGTACCAGCGCAGCCAGCGGCGCATAACCGGAACCGCTGTATTCGCTGATCAGCTGATTGGCGAAATTGCGCACCGGTTCCTCCTCATTCTGATTGAGGGCAGCCATCATCTGCGCATACACATTGGAAGCGCTGAGAGTCTGGGTTTCCTGGTAACTGAACCAGGCCTTGCCGCCCAGCAGCACCGACAGGCCCAGCAGTACTCCGGTAATCACCGAGCTGCCGTTCTCCTTCCACCATTTGCGTAGTGCTTCTACCTGCTCTTTTTCCGAGGCGTGTACGTCCATCGGATCTTCTCCTCGTAATAAAACACGTCACAGCATGACCCGGATGACGCAATGAGACGATTAAACCAGTTCCAGCAAGTGCGCCACGCGGGTTGGCAGCGCATCGAAAGATACGGTCTCCTGCTCGCGGTGTTCGCGCAACGGTTTGATGCCGACCTCGCGCCGATCAACTTCTGCGTCGCCGAGCACCAGCGCATAACGCGCTCCACTGCGATCCGCCTTCTTGAACTGGCTCTTGAAACTGCCGCCGCCGCAGTGGGTCAGCACCCGCAGCTGCGGCAAGGCATCGCGCAGGCGTTCGGCCAACAGCAGGCCGTGGCGCTGCGCCTGTTCGCCCATGACCACCACGTACAGGTGCGGTGACCGATCCGGCACCCCAACCTCCTGAGTCTCCAGCAACGCGATCAAACGTTCCATGCCCAGCGCAAATCCGATTGCCGCCGTGGCGCGGCCGCCCAGGTATTCCACCAGTCCGTCGTAGCGCCCACCGGCACACACGGTACCCTGCGCGCCGAGCTCGTCGGTCACCCACTCGAAAACCGTGCGCCCGTAGTAGTCCAGCCCGCGCACCAGGCGCGGATTGATCCTGTAGTCCAGACCGACGGCATCCAGCAGTCCGCACAGCGACTCGAAATGGCTGCGCGAAGCGTCATCGATGTAGTCGCTGAGCAGCGGCGCCGCGTCCAGCAGCGCCTGCATGGCGGTATTCTTGCTGTCGAGGATGCGCAGCGGATTGCTTTCCAGGCGCCGCTGGCTGTCCTCGTCAAGCTGGTCGAAATGTTCTTTCAGGTAGGCTACCAGGGCATCGCGAAAGCGGGCTCTTGCCTCGCTGGTGCCGAGCGAATTCAATTGCAGTGACAGGCGCTGCACTCCCAGGCTCTTCCACAGCCGTGCCGTCATCACCAGCAGCTCGGCATCGACATCGGGGCCTTCCAGCCCGAACACTTCGACACCGATCTGATGGAACTGGCGGTAGCGTCCTTTCTGCGGGCGCTCGTGGCGGAACATCGGTCCACCATACCACAGGCGCTGCACCTGATTGACCAGCAGGCTATGCTCGATGCAGGCCCGCACGCAGCCCGCGGTGCCCTCCGGACGCAGGGTCAGACTGTCGCCGTTGCGATCCGCGAAGCTGTACATCTCCTTTTCCACGATATCGGTTACTTCGCCGATGGAACGCCGGAACAACTCGGTCTTCTCGACGACCGGCATACGCACTTCGCTGAATCCATACGCTTCGAGCACGCCACGCACGCGCTCCTCGACAAACTGCCAGCGCGTCGACTGCTGCGGAAGGATGTCATTCATACCGCGAACGGCCTGTAGCGCTTTCGACATTATCAATCGTCCAGAGTCAGGCGCGCCACCTTGCCACGCGCGTGAGCAGCCACATCCACCGGCTTGCCGCGAAACGTGACCTCGACGCCAGGGGCGTTGCCGAGCAGCAAAGACACCGGCGGTTCGACCCGCACGGTACGTTCGGTACCGGCCCGCTGGGTACCCACCACCAGTTTGCGCCCGTTCGCTTCCATCTCGACCCAGCTGTCCTCGACAAAGCGCAACTGCACCACCGCCGGACCCGCGGTTTCCTCCTGCAGCGGCTGCGCCTCCACGGCTGGCTCCGCCTCGGTCTCTGCCGGCGCTGCAACATCCCCCTCAACCAGCTCTTCGACCGCCACCGGCTCACCCGCCGGCAGTTCGACAGAAACTTCCGGCTGCTCCTCGGGTTCTTGCTGGGTCGGAGTTTCGAACTGCCCGACCGCCTCGTCATAACCGGGCAACGGGATCGACAACTGATCCGATGCCGGCTCGGCGGTGCGCGCCGACCACAGCCGCTGCAGCGCGGGCACGCCGTAGCCCGCCACCACAACCAGCGACACCAGCAACAGCCCCCACACCAGGAACCTGCCGCCAGCCAGCGACACCGTCTTGCGCTGGCGTATGCCGACACGCTTGAGCGGCACCGGGCTTTGTTCGCCGACCCGCGGCAGCTGCGCCAGCAGGGCGGCCTCATCAAGCCCAAGCAGGCGCGCGTACGACTTGACGTAGCCGCGCACAAATGGCTGGGACGGCAGCTGCGCCTGGTCGCCCGATTCCAGCGCCCGCACTACCTCGGGGCGTAAATGCAGGTCGGTGGCGACCGACTCGATCTTCAGTTGCTGTTGCTCGCGCGCATGGGCGAGCTTGACGCCAACCGCGGTCAGGCCGTCCTGCTGCGCCGAACTCTGCTGTGCCTGGACTTCCTCAGCGGCCACGCTGGGTGCGCTCCCAATCAATCAGCGCCTGCGCCTGCTCCGACTCGGGAAACCCGTTCTTCAACAACATGGCGTAGCTCGAGGAGGCGTTGCGATCACCGAGTTCCACCTCGGTGCGCACTCCGATCCACAGAAACTCGGCGCTCAGCGGCGTCAGTGCCTGCAGGCGCTGCAGATAGGCGCGCGTTGCCAGGAACTGCTGCCGGGCAAAGCTGTTGCGTATCATCTGGCGCAGGGCGGGTTGGAACCTGGGGTTCTTCTGCAATGCCTGGCGAAAGTATTGCTCCGCCAGTTCGGCATCCGGGCGTTTCTCCGCGCACAGGCCCGCATTGGTCAGAATTGTCTCCGGGGACCGGTACAGCGGATCCTGCAGCGCTTTGGCGAACATCTTATCGGCATCTTCGAGTCGCCCGATGCGGCACAGATACTGGCCGTAGTTGTTCAGTATCAGGGAATCATTCGGATTGAGCTGGTAAGCCTTTACGTAGTGCTTGTCGGCCAGTTCAATCTCGCCGAGCTGCTCGTAGAGCACCGCGATAGAGGCATGGGCAATGGCCAGCTTCGGGTTCTGCGCCAGGGCCTTCTTGAACTTCTCCAGGGACGCCTCATACATACCCTTGCGCATGTACGCTATACCCAACTGGGTGTTCACTTCGGCGGGCGTCTGGGTAGCGCTGTCACTCTCCGGTTGCTTGCTTGCCGTTGTACAGGCGCCCAACAGCGACACCACCAGTATCCCTACTGCCAAAATCCCAATGCGCATCAAGCCACGCCTCCAATCACTTGCACAGCGAATCGCTCCCGACGACGAGTGCGATCCCGGAAATCACCCGCCAGCTGGCCACAGGCCGCATCAATGTCGTCGCCGCGTGTCTTGCGCGTAATGGTCACAATTCCGGAGCGCTGCAATATGTCGCGGAAGCGTTCTATACGTTCGGGACTGCTGCGCCGGTAGTGCGCGGCGGGAAATGGATTGAACGGGATCAGATTGATCTTGGACGGCAGGTCGCGTAACAGCCTCGCCAGCGCTCGGGCCTGCGCATCGCTGTCATTGATACCGTCCAGCATCACGTACTCGACCGTCACCCGACGCCTGCCCTCTCCCACATAGTCCCGGCACGCCTGCATCACGTCCGCAATGGGATACTTCTGGTTCAAGGGTACCAGCCGGCTGCGCAGTTCGTCATCGGGTGCGTGCAGTGACAACGCCAGACTGATATCCGTCACTTCCGCGAGGCGTCTGAGCCCCGGCACTACGCCAGCGGTGCTCAGCGTCACCCGGCGCTTGGACAGGGCGAAGGCAAAATCGTCCTGCATCAGCGCTACCGCGGTCATGACATTGTCGAAATTGAGCAACGGCTCACCCATTCCCATCAGAACGACATTAGAGACCGGCCGGACTCCGTCCCGTGCCAGCAGGCGGCTGGTCATCCACAGCTGTCCGATGATCTCCGCGCTGGTCAGGTTACGGTTGAAGCCCTGACGGGCGGTCGAACAGAAGGTGCAGTTCAGGGCACAACCCACCTGAGAGGAAATGCACAGCGTGGCACGGTCGGATTCGGGTATGTACACGGTCTCGATACGGTTGCCGTCCGCCAGCTGAAACAGCCATTTGCGCGAACCGTCGGCCGACCGCTGGTCCGCGGCCACGGTCGGGGCGCGGATCTCGGCAGCCGCGGCAAGGTCCCCGCGCAAGCTCTTGCCGAGGTTGGTCATGGCATCGAAACTGTCTACCCCCTGCTGGTAAATCCATTTCAGCACCTGTTGGGCACGGAACGGTTTTTCGCCACGGGCTTCAAACCAGGCCGCCAGCGCCGCCCGGTCGAAATCGAGAAGATTCACTTTGTCCGTTGCTTTGCTCACCGCCATTCCTGTTGATCCTCACCCACGCCGGCCCCGCCTCGGCGCAGCGCGCAGACTCCACGCCACAGCGGGCCGGCAAGGCGAACCGCGGACATCCCTGCGCCTGCGCCCGCCTCCGCCAGGTCAGGGACTGCCGGCTTGCTCTGGCGATGGCTACCGACGCGTACCAGACCAAGTTTGGCCCGACCCTCTGCTGCACCGCTCAAAGTCTCTAAAAATCGGTAGTTTAGATGGCGCAAATCGAATTGGGTAGTGTACCTGCTGAGACGGCACTCAGGCAATCACAGGCTCTGCCTGCCTGCCGCGCCAAATGCCCTGCCCGGCTCCCGGCGAAAACCCTGGAGAGACGTACAACCGATTGTCTGCCTTCATTATTATTTCACTGACACAAGACGACACCGCCGCCAGCCGTGGCATTGGCAACGCAGACCCGGAGAAAAGGCAGGCACGAATCGGCCGCTTGCGCCAGTCCCTGGCCCGCGCGCAGCCCCGAACGGCGCCCGGTCCGGGCCGGGGCAGCGGCCAGGAGCCCAGGAGTTACCTGCCGGGGGGACAGATCAGGATCGGAACAGCCCGTATTCAAGCAGCGCGATCTGTCGCCAGCGTTCCGCCACCATCCTCCGGTAGAGCATGGTCATAGCCCGTTCGCAGGCGCAGTCTCCATCTTCGCCCATCAGCCGTATGCGGCGTTCCAGCAGGCTGATTTCTTCGCGCAACTGCGGGATGTCGCGCTCTCCGAACCGTAACTGAACTTCGAGACAACTGTGCATGGCAGTTTCCTGGAGCGAGATGTGCCAGCAGCCTACGCGCAGAAAGTGACCGGATTGTGACCGAAATCCTAGTCGCACTCCTCGATCCAGGCCATCTGGATCGCTTCCAGGATCTTCTCACCG
>CBDTYI010000120.1:0-7932 GCA_965364565.1 uncultured Gammaproteobacteria bacterium
CAGCGGGGGCGGACCGGCCGGTCTGCTGCTCGACGAAGCGCGCGGCCGCCTGTACGTCACCACGCGCTTCGACAATGGCGTGTCCATTATCGATACCGCATCGAAACAGGAGACCGACCACCTGCAGCTCGCCAACCCGGAACCGCAGAGCATTCTGACCGGGCGCCGCTTTCTCTACGATGCCAACCTGACCTCCAGCAACGGCGAGGCCGCCTGCGCCAGCTGCCACGTGGACGGCGACCTGGACAGTCTGGCCTGGGACCTGGGTGATCCGGACGGCTCCATAGTGTCCAACCCGCTCGACTTCGCGCTCGGTCCCGTCAATGCACCACCCGCGTTCTACCGTGACTTTCATCCCCTCAAGGGGCCCATGACCACGCAGACCCTGCGCGGTATGGATGGCCACGGCCCCATGCACTGGCGGGGCGACCGATTCAATGGTGACGGGCAGCCAAATTTGCAGCCTGATGGCGGAGTGTTCAACGAGGTCGAGGCGTTCAAGCAGTTCGGTGGCGCCTTCGCGAGTCTGCTGGGGCGCTCGGTCGCGGGCAGCGACGGGGAGATGCAGGCATTCGCGGATTTCATCCTGCAGGTGTTGCCGCCGCCGAACCCGATCCGCAACCTCGACGACTCGCTGACCACAATGCAGGGCGCGGGCGAGACTTTTTATTTCACTCAGATTGTGGACACCCAGACCTGCAACGGCTGCCACGTGTTGGATGTGACGCAGGGGTTCTTCGGCACCGATGGGCGCGCCAGTTTCGAGAACGAGCCGCAGCACCTGAAAGTCGCGCAACTGCGCAACATGTATTCCAAGGTGGGGATGTTCGGTATGCCGAATGTGCCTTTTTTCAATGCCGGAAACAACGGTCATCAGGGTGACCAGATTCGCGGCTTCGGTTTTCTGCACGACGGCAGCACAGATACGTTGCTGCGTTTTCTGAATGCTTCGGTGTTTGGGTTTGCAGACGACACCCAGCGCCAACAGGTGGAACAGTTCCTGTTCGCCTTCGACTCCAACCTCAAACCGGTGGTCGGCCAGCAGATCACACTCACCGACAGCAATTCAACGACCGTGGGTCCGCGCATCACTCTGCTGATCAACCAGGCGCAGGCCGGCAACGCGGACCTGGTGGTGAAGGGCATCGTCAACGGTGAGGCGCGCGGCTGGCACCGCGACGGCTCCGGGCTGTTTACCAGCGACAAGGCGGGTGAACCCGCGCTCTCGGATGCCGCGTTGCGGGAACTCGCCCAGGTGCCGGGACAGACGCTGACCTACACCGCGGTGCCGCCGGGCAGCGGGGTGCGCTGCCCCCAGGATGTAGACAACGATGGCGTCTGCGACAACGACGATAATTGCCCGACGGCCGGCGACCCCGATCAGACGGATAGCGACAACGACGGCGCCGGCAATCCCTGCGATGAAGACGATGACAACGACGGCCTGAGCGCCTTGTTCGAATCCGTGCTCGGCACCAATTCCCTGCTGGCGGACACCGATAGCGACGGTCTGAGCGACGGCGACGAGGTCGGCTACGACGGCGACTTCAACCAGTACCTTCCCGGGCAGGACACCGATCCGCTGCTGCCCGATACCGATGGCGATGGTCTCGATGATGGCGTAGATCCCATTCCGCTGACCGTCAATGTCGGCGATGGCGACCTGGCGCCCTGGAACGCGCCCGACGGGGCGATCAACGCAGCGGATCTGCTGATCGCACAACAGATCGTGCTGGGAAATCGCACCGCCGACGACATACAGCTTGCACACGGCGATGTGTTCCCGGTCGGCGCCCCCGATGGCGAGATCAGCCTTCAGGACCTGATTCTGCTCGGGCAGCAGGTGCTGCCCTGAAGCCCGCCGGCGGCGGCATAGCCGGCGCCGGCTTCACCAAAGTCAAAGGAGAAACAACAATGACCAGTCCAAGAACCTTGAGTCTCACCGCACTCGCGGCAATGTCGCTAGGCGCCGTACCGGTGATGGCAGACTCCACCTTAACCATGGACGACAGCACGGTGGTGCAGATCCGCAACGGCATGGCGCGCATGGATCCGGCGGACGATTCAACCCATACGCTATACGATTCCAAGCGGAACCTGCTGATACACGTGGATCCCGGTGAGGGAACCTACATGGAGATCGACGAGCAGTTCATGCAGCAGCAGGCCGAAGCCATGGGCGCCATGCGTAAGGAAATGGCGGCGCAGATGGAGTCCATGCGCGCCGAGCTGCAGAACATGCCCGAGGCTCAGCGGCAAATGATCGAACAGCGCATGGGCGCCATGATGGGCGCCGGCACGGCCCAGTCGGCGCCGAAACCGGACGTCAAAACCGTCAAGAAGGGCAGCCGCAAGGTGAACGGGTTCAAGTGCAACGACTACCAGCTGGTCGAGGACAAGACCGCGGTCGCGGATGTCTGCATCGCCGAGAAAGCCGGGGCCGGCATGTCCGGGGATGACTTTGCCACCCTCAGCGCCATGATGGCGTTCATGCGTTCCATGGCCCAACAGGCAAGCGAGATGGCCGGGGCCATGGCGGGCGGCTTCGATCCTACGGTGATGGCGGATGTCGAGGGTTTCCCGGTAGAGGTCAAGGACCACCGCAGCGGCGAGCACTACGGTGTGGCAAGCGTCGCCAATGGCAAGCTGAACGATGCACCGTTCAGCGAGTACACGAAACTGCGCAAAGAAGAGATGCCCGACCTGTCCAACCGCTAGCAGGAGCGGCACCCGCGGCGCGACGGTGTGGGTGCGCTATCGCGCCCGGACGGCCGCTTGTGCAACGGCTGGCGCCCGCTGCGCGGGATGATGGTCGTCCCGGGCGCGACGGGTGTCGCCTGCAAGCGCTGGCTAGTCCTTACATTCCACTTCGAATATGGTTCCGTCCACCCCGGTGACTTCCACCCGAGTCCCTACCGGGCAGTCCTCACCGCGGATCTTCCAGGTGGTGTCGTCAACGCGGATCTTGCCCATGCTGTTCACTATCGGCTCGGTCAGGGTGAAGACGCGACCCACATACTGCTCGCCACGGCGGTTCAGCGCCGGCTCGTCGGTCTCTTCGGGTGTGGTGCGAAAATACTTGCGCCACACCAGAATGCTGACCACCGAAAGCACCGAAAAGACCAGCACCTGGTATTCCCACGCCAGGTTTGGCGTCAGGTAGATCAGGCCGCCGACGACGCCGGCGGCGATGCCCAGCCACAGGAAGAAAGCGCCGGGGGCGAATACCTCCAGAATGATCAGCGCGGCAGCCAGTATCCACCAGTGCCAGTAGGTAATGCTCTCCATCAGGCCTGCGGTCCCTGTTGCTGGCGGCTCAGCGCCTGCTTGGCCAGTTCGCTGATGCCGCCCAGTGCGCCGATGACACTGGCGGCTTCCAGCGGCATCAACACCAGTTTTTCGTTGGGCGAGGTGGCAATGCTCTGCAGCGCTTCCACGTAGCGGGTGGCGACGAAATAGTTGATGGCATTCAGATCACCCTTGGCGATGGCCTCCGACACCATCTGAGTGGCCCTGGCCTCGGCCTGTGCCTCGCGCTCGCGCGCCTCCGCTTCCAGGAAAGCGGCCTGCCGCTGGCCTTCCGCCTCCAGGATCGCGGCCTGCTTTTCGCCCTCGGCCTTCAGTATCTCCGACTGCCGGACACCCTCGGCATCGAGAATGTTGGCGCGCTTCAGGGCGTGGTGGCATCGTCGACCACGGTCAGCAACTGGGCGTTGATCTTGTCGCGTTGCGACAGCAGTTCGTCCAGGTCCATGGAGCCCATCACGGTACGGATGTTGGTCATGGTCAGGTTGAGGATGGCCAGTTCCAGCTGGCTCACTTCATAGGCGGCCTTGGCCGCGTCCAGCACCTGGAAGAACACCACGCCGTCCACGGTCACCATGGCGTTGTCGCGGGTAATAACCTCCTGGGACGGCACGTCCATGACGCGCTCCATCATGTTCAGCTTGGCCCCCACGCGATCGATGATGGGGGTGATCAGGTTGAGCCCGGGACGCAGGGTGCGCGTATAGCGCCCGAATCGTTCCACGGTGTACTCGGTTCCCTGGGGCACGGACTTCACCCCCATGGCCACCAGCACCACGGCCAGCACCAGTATCAAAATCACGAACTCCTGAAATCCGAACATGGGTTCTCCTTGGCTGCGGCTACGCCGGCTTGTTGATGTTATTGGACGATATCCGCCTTGATCCAGATACTGTCGTTGGTTCTGCTCTGGGTGGATACATGACTGCCGATGCTGTCGGACGCACGGCGCGTCTGGTCGGTCACGCCACCGATGGGGATCCACTCGCCGACGGGGCCAGTCACCGTGGTGGAGGCGCGCTGGGTGTCGATGGCACCGCTGCGCGAGCGGCTGAGGGCGTCTTTGTGCGGACTGATCTCCATGGTCACCTGCTGACCGTGCAGGCGCGGCAGCACGTAAAAACCCGTGGTGACATCCTTGTACTCCACACCCGCTTCCACCACGGGGCGATGTCCCCCCAGCCAGGTGCTGCCCGCGAAGTAGGGGATCGATGCACCGGTTTCGATATAGCCCGGGTTGCCCTCGCTGACGCGCAACTGGTGGATCGGATTGTCCGACAGGCGCCCACGCGTGCTCAGGACGTTGCCGCTCACGGCTGCACCGCGCGTACTGTAGGTGACATCTGCGCCGCGCGGCGGGCGGCCGCCGGAGCCGACGCTGATATCGGCGTTGTCATCCCGGTAGCGAAACCCGCCGCTCATCGCCAGCGCCCGCAGGTCGCGCTCACTGCCCTGGAACACCGAAATCAGCAGTTGTCTGGCTGCCGTGTCGAGTTTCTCGACCAGTTGCCGGATTTGCGCCAGGTTTCGCTCGCTGCTGCGCACGAACAGCTGGAAGCCCTGGCCGCTCACCGAGCCGCCGGCATCCAGCATGGGCTGGATGATCGGTATCACCTCCGCGGCCGGGCGGTTCTGCAGCTGAATGGTTTCGATGGAGTCGGCCTGCGCACTGCTGCACAGCAGCAGCAGACCCAGCAGCGGGATGAGCAGCGGTCTGGTCACAGGTGCAGCCTGCGAAACTCCGGGTGGACCTGGCTGCGTTCCCAGACTTCGGTAAAGAAATCCCGCTTGCGCTGCGCCTCGATGGGGGCGTAGAAATTCGCCGTACCTTCGTAGCGGTCGGCAAACTTGCGATGGATCAGTCCGCAGCCGTCGGCTACCAGGAACGCCTCGTTGTAGTGGCGGTAATCGGGATGCGGCTGGCGGATTTCGATCGAGCTGCTCAGCCTGCGCGCCAGCTCGACGACGCGCGGGCTGCGCCTGACCGCGTCCACCGGGTCCTGCACCAGCATGCGCACGCGTGCCTTGCGATTGCGCTGACACAGGGCGTTCAGCGCGTCCAGGAACGGTTCGCGCGCATACAGCACCGGGTCGAGATCGCGGCTGAATATCTCCAGCGCGGATTGCACCTGGCTCGCCATCAGGTCGGTCGCGTGCTGGGTCTCGGCACGGGTATCGAGATCGATCTCCAGGTCGGATATGCCCAGTCGCAGCTCTACGAATTTTCTGAACTTTTCCTCGTTACTCATGCGGCAAAGATTACTGCGATCAGGTTCTACTGTACAGTCAGGCGCATCGCCTGATGAGGGATGCCGGCTTCCTCGAAGCGCTCGCCCACGGTCTCGAAACCGAAGCGTTGATAGAACGGCACTACCTGTATCTGGGCATTCAAACGCAGCGCAGCAAGGCCCTGTTGCCTGGCCAGTACGAGTGCCTGCTTGAGCAGTGCGCTGCCCACACCCTGGCCGCGATAGTCGGGCAGTACCGCCATGCGGCCCAGGCGTCCGCCGGGCAGCAGGCGCGCCGTGCCGATGGCCAGGCCGCCGGCGGTTTCTGCGATCAGGTGTATGGCCTCCCGGTCCCTGCCGTCCCACTCCAGGTGCTCCGGCACACCCTGTTCGGCCACGAAGACCCGGGCGCGCACGCGGTGCAGTGCGGCTTCGTCCCGGGGCCAGGACGCCTGCCTGATACGAAACGGTGGCTGCGGCTGCATGTCCGAGAGTGTGCCACAGGCGCCCGGGCGCGGCGTCGCTAAATATTTCCGGCCGGCTGCCGCTAGTTCGCCTGATCGTTGCGCCAGCAGTTTCAGGGAAAGCGCGCAAGGCATAGAAGTATAAGGACAATTCGGTTTCCGGGCGGCTTCGCCCGGAGCTCTCACCAGTTTCCTCCCGAGCCGCACCCGCTGCTTCAGACCTGTTGCGCGGGTCAATCAGACTGTTTTGCAACCAGCCTGTGTCCGGGGGGGTTGAGGACATGCCATGAAACAGATCAGGATCGCGGCCGGACTGCCGCGGCGGTTGCGAGATATTCGAAACACTTCATTGACCACCCGCACGGCTGTGGTGGTTGCGCTGATCGGACTCAGTGTCTGGTTGCTGCTGGACCTTGTCTACCGGCACTCGGCGCAACAGGACCTGTCGGCGCGACTGCACCAGCAGCTGCACGCCGCCGCGGTGACCGAGCGCGGGCGCATTCACAAGTCGCTGGCGTCGTTTCGCGCCACGGCGCACTACCTGGCCAACTATCAGCCGCTGCACCAGCGACTGCGCAGCTGGACTCGCACTGGAACCCAGGCTTTGCCCGCCATCAGTCAGTGGCAGCCGGACTGGCTGCCGGGCATCAAGTCGGTGGACGAACGCATCGGCCTCGATGTCGCTGCCGTACTGGGGAGAGGGCGCGAAACGCACGCAGTGTACGGCAACGGGCACAGGATCGTTCCGGAGATCTTTCTGCAGCCGGATATCGCCATGCTGCAGGGCGCCATGGACGGCTTGCGTGTCCACGTCGAAGACGGCGTAGCCTATCTGGTCAGCGCCGCACCGGTGCAGGCTGAAGATGGCCGGGTGGTGGGCTCGGTGCTGATCGCGGCCCGCATAGACAGTGAGTTTCTGGCCGGCATCGTGGACACGCCGGCGGCACATACCGTGAGCGGTCTGGTGCTCGGGAACCGGGCGCTGCCTCTGGCCATGCTGGGACTGGCAGCGGACACCGAGCGCTCCGACTATCGTATCGGCGGCGCGGCGGATGCGTCACTGCTTGCCAACGAACTGCTGGTCGAATCGCATGACGGCAACACGCTGCGTCACGCGGTGTGGGTGGACAGCCGCCAGGTCGCGGCGCTCGGCGAGCCGTTTCTGCTCAGGGTGCGCGAGCAGCGCACCCTGGCCATCGCCGTATTCGCGCTGCTGCTGGTCGCCATGATCGCGGGGATTGCGCGCAGAATCCACACCCTCCATGGCGCGGTGGAACGCTATTCACGCCGCCTCGGCGTCTCAGTGCCGCGTTTGAACACGGGTGACCCGATCGCTTGCCTCGCGACGCGCCTGGAGCGTCTCAGCGAAGAGATCATCGCCGAGACCTACATGCTCGAGTACCAGGCGCGCCACGACAGTCTCACCAATCTGCCCAACCGTGCGCTGTTGCTGGACCATCTGGAAAACGAGCTGCAGAACGCGCTGGAAGCGGCCGAGCCGCTGGCCCTGTTCGTCATGGACCTGGACCGGTTCAAGGAAGTCAACGACACCCTGGGACATCACGTCGGCGACCGTCTGTTGCAGGAGGTCAGCCGGCGTCTGATCTCTGTGCTGCGCAGAACCGACACGGTGGCGCGGCTGGGCGGCGATGAATTCGCGGTATTACTGCCGGGTGCCGATGCAGAACGCAGCCGCTCGGTGTGCAAGAAGATTCTGGGCGCCCTCGATCGCCCCATCAAGGTGGAAAATCTCCAGCTTCGCGCCGGCATCAGTATCGGCGTGGCGCTGTGCCCCGAAGACGGGCAGGACTCCAACCTGCTGATGCAGCGTGCCGACGTGGCCATGTACGAGGCGAAACGCCACCAACGCGGTTTTGCATTCTATGCGGCCGAACGTGACGAGAACTCCATCGGCCGTCTGGGTCTGGCCGCCG